>JAGWIH010000050.1 GCA_028866355.1 Alphaproteobacteria bacterium | reverse complement strand
CTTGCGGAACTGATGCAGGAATTCGATCTTCATGCGCGCCATATCGACGCCGGTCGGGCATTCGCGCTTGCAGCCCTTGCACGAGATGCACAGTTCCATCGTCGCGTGCATCGGCTCGGAGGTGAGCGCGTTCGGTCCGAGCTGGCCGGAAAGCGCGAGGCGCAGCGTGTTGGCGCGGCCGCGTGTCAGATGTTGTTCGTCCAACGTGGCCCGGTACGACGGACACATCACGCCAGCGTCGCGCACGCGGCAGGCGCCGTTGTTGTTGCACATCTCGACCGCGCCGGCGAAGCCGCCCCAGGCCGACCAGTCGAGCGCCGTGTCGACCGGTTGCGTCGCATAGCCCGGCTTGAAGCGGAACAGCGCGCGGTCGTCCATTTTCGGCGACCGCACGATCTTGCCGGGGTTCATCAGGCCGGTGGGGTCGAAGGCGTCCTTCACCTCTTCGAAGGCGCGCACCAGCCGCTTGCCGAACATCGGTTCGTGGAATTCCGAGCGCACCAGGCCGTCGCCATGCTCGCCCGAATGGGAGCCTTTGTATTCGCGCACCATGGCGAAAGCTTCCTCGGCGATGGCGCGCAGCTTCTTGACCTCGATCTCCTGCTTGAGGTTGAGCACCGGCCGCACATGCAGGCAGCCGACCGAGGCGTGCGCGTACCAGGTGCCGCTGGTGCCGTATTTCTTGAACACCGCGTCGAGCCGCGCGGTGTAGTCGGGCAAATCCTCCAACGGCACGGCGCAATCCTCGATGAAGGAGACCGGTTTGCCGTCACCCTTCATCGACATCATGATGTTGAGGCCTTGCCGGCGCACCGCCCACACCGCCGACTGGAACGCATCGTCGACGATCTCGACCACGCTGCCCGCATGGCCGAGCGTGCCCATCAGTTCGACCAATTGCTTCAGGTCGCGGACGTTCTTGGCCGCGTCTTCGCCGGCGAACTCGACCAGCAGTAGCGCCTCGGGCTCGCCTTTGACGAAGCGCTCGACGGTGGCGCGGAACAGCGGAATGTCGCGCGCCAGCTCGATCATGGTGCGGTCGACGAGTTCCACCGCCGCCGGCTTCAACGCGACGATCGGCTTCGCCGCCTGCATCGCTTCGTAGAAGCTCGGGAAATGGCAGACGCCGAGGACGCGATGCGGCGGAATCGGCTGCAGGTCGAGTTCGATGGCGTTGAAGAAGGCGAGCGTGCCTTCCGAACCGACCAGCAGATGCGCCATGTTGTGGCCGGCGTCCGCGATCATGTCGATGTTGTAGCCGCCGACCCGGCGTTGAAGCTGCGGGAAGCGCGCGGCGATCTCGTCCTTCTCGCGGCGGTGGAGCGCGCGCATGAAGCGCACGAGGTCGCGATAGCGTTCGGGTACGGCGCGCTCGTCGAAATTGCCGGCGATCTCGCCGAAGGTCGCTTTCGTGCCGTCGGGCAGCAGCGCGTCGATCGCGCGCACGTTGTGCACCATGTTGCCGTAACGCAACGAGCGCGTGCCGCACGAATTGTTCGCCGTCATGCCGCCAAGCGTGGCGCGGTCGCCGGTCGAGACGTCGACCGGAAAGAACAAGCCCTTGCTTTTGAGCTGCCGGTTGAGGCGGTCCATCACCACGCCGGGCTGCACGCGTGCGCGCCGCCGGGCGACGTCGACGTCGAGCACCTGGTTCATGTACTTGCTGCAATCGAGCACCAGCGCACGGCCGACGGTCTGACCGCATTGCGATGTGCCGCCGCCACGCGGCAGCAGCGCCACGCCATCCTCGCGCGCGATGGAAAAGGCAGCGGCGACGTCGTCGGCGTCGTGCGGCACCACCACGCCGATGGGTTCGATCTGATAGATCGATGCGTCGGTGGCGTAGCGGCCGCGCGAAAAGGCGTCGAACAGCACGTCGCCCTTGAGCGCGTGCCGCAGCCGGGTTTCGAGCGTCGTTGCCGCCATGGCGCGATTAGACGGGAACAACAACGAAAAAACCAGCGACGGAAAGGGTGTCGGGCACGCAGTCTTGTCGCGGCACCGCCTTCGTCTTACGCTCTTAGGTCAAGGGGGAGGATACAGCCATGAACGATAAAGGAAGCCCAGGGCGCCGACGCTGGTATGTGTTGTTTCTGATCAGTCTGATGTACCTGATCACCTATCTCGACCGGGTCAACATCTCGACCGCAGCGCCGGTCATCAGCAAGGAATTCGGCTTCGACAAGGTCACGATGGGCGTGATCTTCAGCGCTTTCGTCTGGAGCTACGCCATCTTCCAGATCCCCGGCGGCTGGCTCGGCGATCGCTTCGGACCACGCAAGGTGCTGACTGCGATCGTCGCCTATTGGTCGGCGATGACCGCCGCAACCGCGCTTGCCGGTAGTGCCGGCATCTTCACTGCGGTGCGTTTCCTCTTCGGTATCGGCGAGGCAGGCGCGTTTCCAGTCGCCACCCGCGGCATGCAGATGTGGTTCCCACGCCACGAGCGCGGCCTCGTGCAGGGCGTCTCTCACAGCGCTAGCCGTATCGGCGCCGCGATTGCGCCACCGATCGTCGTGGCGATCATCGCCGCATTCGATTGGCATTGGGTGTTCTATATCTGCGGCATCGCCGGCGTTTTGTGGTGCATCCTCTGGTACGCGACCTACCGCAATATGCCGGAAGACGAGCCGGCGGTGACGCGGGCCGAGCTCGCCTACATCCGCGGCACAGATAAAAGCGGCAAGATCAAGTCGGCGGATATCGGCCACGCCGGGAGCGTGCCGTGGGGGACGCTGTTCCGGTCGCCCAACATGTGGGCGATCATGTGCGCCTATTTTACCTACGTCTATTGCCTATGGATCTTCCTCAGCTGGTTGCCATCCTATCTGTACGAGGCGCGCCATCTCACGCTGATCAAAGTCGGCATCTTCGCGTCGCTGCCTCTCTGGGCGGGCGTGATCGGCGACACGGTCGGCGGCGTAGCGGTCGATCGGCTGCTGATCAAGACCGGCAACACCAAGCTTGCGCATCGCACCGTTGCGATCATCGGCATGCTCGGCTGCGCGGCGTGCATCGTGCCGGCTGCGTTGACGACCAGTGCCTATGTGGCGATCGGCTGCTTGACGGGTGCGTTGTTCTTCCTGGAGTGCACAATCGGACCGTCGTGGGCGGTGCCGATGCATGTCGGCGGTAAATATTCCGGCACGGTGTCGGGCGTGATGAATATGGCCGGGAACATCGGCGGCGCGCTGTCGCCGCTGGTATTCGGCGTCCTGGTTCAACTCGGCTCGTGGGTGGCGCCGTTCGTCGTCGCGGCGTGCCTGCTGGTCTTCGGCGCCGCGGTGTGGGCGTTCTGGCTGGATCCCGAAGCCTCGGTGCTCGAGAAGCGGTCGGCGGCCCGCTAAGGCCGCCGCCGCATGGCTGACGCGCCGCAACCGGACCTTGCGGCTGGTGGGCGAATCCGGGCAAATTCCCTGCGTCATTTGACGGGGGAGCATTGATCATGGCGTTCCGGAGCGGCCGCCACCTTTTGCAAATTCCCGGCCCGACCAACCTGCCCGATCGCGTCTTGCGCGCGATGGACCAGCCGCTGATCGACCACCGCGGCCCGGAATTCCCCGCCATCAGCAAGGCGATCGTCGCGGGGTTGAAGCGGGTTTTCAAATGCACCGGTCCGGTCGCGATCTTTCCGTCGTCGGGCACCGGTGCCTGGGAGGCCGCGATCCTCAACACGCTGTCGCCGGGCGACAAGGTGCTTGCCTTCGAGACCGGACAGTTCGCGACGCTGTGGCGCAACTTGGCGCAACGTCACGGAATCGACGTCGATTTAATTCCGAGCGACTGGCGACATCCAGCCGATCCGGCGCAGTTCGAGGCTAGGCTTGCGGCCGACAAGAACCACGCCATCAAGGCGGTGCTGGTTCTGCAAAGCGAAACGTCGACCGGCGTGGCCAGCGACATCGCCGCCGTGCGCCGCGCGATCGACCGCGCGCGTCATCCGGCGCTGTTGCTGGTGGATGTGATCTCGTCGTTGGCGATTCAAGATTACCGGCACGACGAATGGGGCGTCGACGTAGCCGTCGGTGGCTCGCAGAAGGGCTTGATGATGCCGCCGGGCTTGAGCTTCAACGCCATTTCGAAGAAGGCCCTGGCGGCGAGCAAGTCGGCCAAACTGTCGAAATCCTATTTCGACTGGCAGCCGATGGTCGATGCCAACGACAGCGGCTATTTTCCCTACACGCCGGCGACGTTGATGTTCTTCGGGCTCAAGGAAGCAATCGCGATGCTCGACGAGGAAGGGCTGGAGAACGTCTTTGCCCGACACGAACGTCTCGCCGAAGCGACGCGACGCGCGGTGCGCAGCTGGGGCCTCGATATCCAGTGCGCCGATCCAAAGGCCTCTACGCCCAGCCTGACGGCGGTGCGCGTGCCTGATGGCACCAATGCCGACGAGGTGCGCAAGACCATTCTTGAACGTTTTGACGTCGCGCTCGGCGCCGGTCTCGGCAAGGTGACGGGCAAGGTCTTCCGCATCGGCCATCTCGCCTACATCAACGAGACCCAGCTGATCGGTACGCTTGCTGGCGTCGAGCTTGGCTTGGCGGCATCCGGCGTGCCGATCAAGCGCGGCGGGGTCGACGCGGCGATGGATTATCTCGCCGGTAACATGCTGGCCGCGGCGGCGCCGGCAAAGGCGGCGGCGCATCGTTGACGTATCGCACGAGCGGCTCGCCGCTCTCCTGATCCAAGCGCGAATTTCCGGCAAACGCATCGGCGGCATCCCGGCCGAGCTGGCGCCACGCGACGAGGCGGCGGCTTATGCCTTGCAGGATCTGGTCGTCGACAAGCTGCGCGTGCGCATCGCCGCGTGGAAGGTTGGCGCCGCCAGTCCGGTGTCGCGCCCGACCTGCGCGCCGATCTTCGCTGGTCACGTGGTGAAAAGCCCGGCGCACCTTCTGGCGCCGCGCGATGGGCTCAACGGCGTCGAGGCCGAGCTGGCGTTTCGCGTCGGTCGCGATTTGCCGGCGCGCGCGGCGCCCTATACCGAGGACGAAGTCTGGCAGGTGCTCGACAGTCTGCACGTTGCAATCGAATACCTCGATTCGCGCTTCCGTGATCGGCTGGCGGCGCCCGAACTCGCCGTACTGGCCGATAATATCTCGAACGGCGGGTTCTGCTGGGGCGCGCCAGCGGAAAACTGGCGTGCCGCCGATCTGGCCAAGCCGGCGGCGCAGCTGGTCATCGACGGCACGGTCGCGGCCAAGACTGTCGGCGGCAACGCCGCCGGCCATCCCAAGCGCCTCGTTACGTGGCTCGCCAATCATTTGGCGGTGCGCGGCCGGCCGCTCCTCGCCGGCACCTTCGTCACCACCGGCAGCCACACCGGCTTGTGCATCGCGCCGCTGCGGGCGCCGGTGATCGCGCGCTTTACTGGATTGGGCGAGGCGCAATTGACGCTGGTCGGCGCCTAATACACGGCGTATTTCGTCGCGACATGCCGTTTACGAGTTGTTAACCATGATTTACGAGCCTCTATTGCGCTTGCAGCGGTGTGTCGCGGCGCAGATACTTGAGCAGCGGGAAGAATTGTGCGGGATTTCTCTGTGAACGAGACGTCGATCCCGAAGCGCCAGACGGTGGTTATCGTCGACGATCGCGCCACCAATCTGAAAATTCTCGAACGTCTCGCCCAATCCCTCGATCAGGTCGATGTCCGCCTGTTCGATCATCCGCAGCGCGCGCTCGACGATGCCGCGCGCTCGCCGCCCGATCTGGTGCTGACCGATTTCAACATGCCGGATCTCGACGGCGCGACCTTCATCCGGCGGTTCCGCGAGGTCGCCGGTTGCGCCGACGTGCCGGTGATCGTCGTCACCGCCTACGAGGACCGCGATCTGCGTTACAAGGCGCTCGAAGCCGGCGCGACCGACTATCTTCTGAGTCCGGTGGATCACCACGAGTTTCGCGTCCGGTCGCGCAACCTGCTGACCTTGCGCCGGCAGCAATTCATGCTGCGGGCGCGCGCCTCGTCGCTCGAGCAGAAGATCGTTGCCGACGCTCGGCGCCATCGCGACGCGCTGCGCGAAAGTCACGAGCTATTGCTGCGGGTGATCGACGCGGTGCCGCTGGCGTTGGTCGCGACGGACCGCGACGGCCGTTACGTCTTCGTCAACGACTGGTTCGCGCGCAGCATCGGCAAGCCGCCGGCGGCGATCATCGGCCAGACGCCGACTTCGGTGAGCGGCGATCCTTACGCGCGTGAATCGATGGAACGCGATCGCCGCATTATGGGCGGGCTCGAGGCCGACGGCTCGTTCGAGCACAACGTCACGCTGCCCGGCGGCGAGGAGCGCGTCGTACTCAGCAGCAAGGCGCTGCTGCGCGATGCGGCGGGCCGGCCGATGCTGGTGGTCACCGCCGCGCTCGACATCACGTCGCGCAAGGAAGCCGAGCTCGCGCTGATCGCCGCCAAGGAAGAGGCCGAGCTCGCCAGCCGCAGCAAATCCGAATTCCTGGCGAACATGAGCCACGAGTTGCGCACGCCGCTCAACGCCATCATCGGCTTTTCACAGGTGATGGCCGACGAAGTGATGGGGCCGCTCGGCAGCTCGCGCTATACCGGCTACGCGCGGGACATCTGCGCCTCGGCGCAGCATCTTCTCGGCATCATCAGCGACATTCTCGATGTCTCCAAGCTCGAAGCCGGCAAGGTCGAACTCGACGAGGAGGCGGTCGAGCTGCCACAGACCGTCCGCGACGTGCTGCAGCTCGTCGCCGAACGGGCGCGCGCCATCGATATCACTATCGTCACCGATCTGCCGCCTGACCTGCCGCCGCTGCGCGCCGACGGGCTCAAGCTCAAGCAGGTCCTGCTCAACCTCGTCACCAATGCGATCAAATTCAGCCACAGCGGTGGGCGGATCGAGCTGGCCGCGCGCTTCGACGCGGCCGGTTTCGCGATCACCGTCACCGATCACGGCATCGGCATGGACGCGGCGGAGATCCAAACCGCAGTCACCCGTTTCGGCCAGGTCGCCAGCACCTGGAGCCGCCGCCATGCCGGCACCGGTTTGGGTTTGCCGCTGGCCATCGGTTTGGTCGAACTGCACGGCGGCCGGCTGACGATCGAAAGCCGTAAAGAGGCCGGGACCACCGTGTGTGTCCGGCTGCCGGCTGAACGCGCCCTTGTGGATGTCGTGCCGGCCAGGGTCTGAACACCCTAGTTATCGTTATCTTTCGCCGCCTGACCACCTAGCGATAGATTTTTCGCCGTTTGCACGGCAGAATCGCGATTCGGCCCCATGCAGGATTCGGGGGATAGGGTCGGAATAGGCCGCATGAGCGAACGGCTGGAGCCAACAAGCGCTTTCGCCGGGCGCGACGGAAACAAGGAACGCGGCGTCACCATCGCGCTGGCGGCGTTTGCCGTGGCGGCACCGCTGCTGTTGGCAACGGTTGCGGTCTTTCGGCTGGGCAATGCCGTCGATCCGGCAATCGCGCTGCTGGCGCTGGCGTTGGTGCTGCTGGGGCCCGGCCTGGCGGCGATCGTCGTCACGGTGAAGGGCATGTCGGCTGTCGGCACGGCGCTGGCCGCGATGCGCGAGTCCGAGCCGCAACAAGCGATCGTGCGAATCTTTTTCACCGGCGTGGTGCTCGCCTATCTCACGGGGCTCGCCGGTCTCGGCGTCGACACGGCGACACTGCTGCCGCTGCTTGCGGTCGACATCCCCGGCATTCTCGTCGCCTGGCTACTCTTCGTGCATTTGATCGCCGATCCGCCGGCAGCGCCGGCGCGGCGTCTTGCCGCCATGCTCAGCGACGTCGTTTTCGTTTCGGTGTTTCTGCATGTCGGCGCCGGTTACGCCGCGCCGTGGTTTGCGATCTATCTCTGGATCATCTTTGGTTTCGGCTTTCGCTACGGGTTGCGCGAGCTGGCGATCAGCGCCGTGCTGTCGGTCATCGCCTTCGGCGGCGTGGTGGTGACGACCCCCTATTGGCAGGCGCGGCCGGCGGAATCGGCCGGCGTCTATGTCGCGCTGGCGCTACTGCCGAGCTATGCCGCGACGCTGGTGCGCCGGCTGCACGCGGCGCGTGCCGCCGCCGAGGAAGCCGCCGCCGCGAAAAGCCGCTTCCTGGCCGTGATGAGTCACGAGCTGCGCACACCGCTCAACAGCTTCATCGGCATGGGCGCGCTGTTCGCACGCACCAACCTCGATGCCGAGCAGCGCGACATGCTCGCCACTATGCGGCTGTCGGCGCAGACACTGTTGGGCTTGATCAACGACCTGCTCGACCTGTCGAAGCTCGAAGCGGGCAAGCTGCGGCCAGCCGTCGAAAGCTTCGCGCTGCCCGAGCTGCTGGGCGGCGTCATCGCGCTGGTCAAGCCGCAGGCCGAAGCCAAGCACCTGGCGCTCACGCTCAGCATCGATCCGCGCCTGCCGGTGAGCTATCGCGGCGCGCCGCTGCAGCTGCGCCAAGTGCTGCTCAATCTGCTGGCCAACGCGATCAAGTTTACCGCGCGTGGCCGCATCGCCGTGACGGCGTCGTTCGTCGAGCGCGAGACGGAGCGCGTACGGTTGCGCCTCGCGGTCAAAGACGAAGGCGTCGGCATCCCGCCCGAGGCGATCGACCGTATCTTCGAGGTATTCACCCAGGCGGACGAAACCGTCGCCCGTCGTTTCGGTGGCACTGGCCTCGGACTGGCGATCTCGAAGCAGCTCGTTGAATTGATGGGCGGGACGATCGCGGCGACCAGCGAGCCGGGCAGGGGCTCGACCTTCACGGTGACCTTGGCGCTCGAACCGGATGCGTCCGCGCCCGCCACGGCACCCGAGCTTGGTGGCCGCCGCTTGGCGCTGGTTTCGCGTGACGGCGACCTGGCGGCACTGATTCAGGAGCGCGTGCGTGTTTGGCACGGCGAGTTGCGCTGGCACCGCGACGAGCCGGCGGCGCTGGCCGATTTCAGCTCGGTCGACAGCCGGCCGGCGCTTGCCATGCTCGACGGCCGCGTTAATCCGATGGCGGCGCTGGCGTTCGCGCATCGGCTGACGACCGAGCATACGGAGCCGCCGGTCATCGTCGTCATCGCGCCCGAAGGCGGCAGCGACGCCATCGCTGGCATAGGTGCGGCGGAACTTGCCGCTGTGATCGAGGCGCCGGTACGCCCCGAGGCGTTGGCCAGCGCGTTGATGAGCGCGCTCGCCAGCAATCCGCGTCAACGCCAAGTCGAATCTGCGCCGGCCGCCGAGCCCGCCGTGCCGATGGCACCGCCGCCGGCCGCCGTCGCATCGCCGTTGCCATCGCCCACACCATTGCCGCCGCCGCGTCCTGCGCAGCCGCTCAAGGTGCTGGTGGCGGACGACAACGCCGCGAACTGCAAAATCCTCAAGAAGGTGCTCGAAATGGCCGGCCATCAGGCGGTGGTCGTCGCCGACGGCGAGCAAGCGCTCGCCGCGCTCGAACGCGACCGTTTCGATCTGGCCTTGCTCGACATCAACATGCCCGACGTCACCGGCTACGAAGTCGCTAAGCTCTACCGCATGAGCCATGTCGGCGAATGGCGGCTGCCGATCGTCGCGCTCACCGCCGACGTGACCAGCGAGACCGAACGCCTTTGCCGCGAGGCCGGCATGGACGCGGTGCTGACCAAGCCGATGGAGCCGGCGCAGCTGCTGGCGGCCCTGACCGATATCCACGCCAAGGCTGCCGCCGGCGATCGCCGTCCCATTTTCGCGCCGCAGGTGGTGACGCCGATCTCGGTCCATCCGCGCTTCGTGCCCGATGCCGGCGCCGTGGTCGACGAACAGACCTTCGTCGCGCTGAAAAGCCTGGGCGGCAGCGAGTTCGTCGTCGAAGTCGTCGACACGTTCCGCAAGGACGCGCGTCGGCTGATCGAGGATCTGCGCGAGGCGGTCGAACGCGGCGATCTCCGCGATTTCCGCGACGTCACGCATTCATTGCGCAGCGGGGCCGCCAATGTCGGCGGCGTGCGGCTGTGCGAGGCGCTGACGGCGATGCGCGAAGTGACGGCCAACGACCTCACGCGCACCGGCCCGGCCTACTTTGACAAGATCGTCAATGAATTCTCGCGGCTCGACGCCAGCCTCGAGCAGATGACGCGCGCCGAACGGCGCGGCTGAGGCAAAGACACTACGATCCTTACGGTTGAGTTGCATCCGGGCACGCTCCTAAGCTTGCGGCGTGAGCCTTGTTTCGTCGCCGGAGTCTGATGCCGTGAACGCCATTCCGCGCTATCGTTCTCACAGCGGGCCAGCGCTGTTGTCCGCCGGTTTCCGTCCGTTTTTCCTGCTGGCGGCGGCATGGGCGGCGCTGGCAGTACCGTTGTGGCTCGCGTTTTTCGCCGGCGCGGGCGCCGTGCCGACGCTTTTGCCCCCGCCGATCTGGCATGCGCACGAAATGATTTACGGCTATGCGGCGGCGACCGTCGCGGGGTTCATGCTGACCGCGATTCCGAACTGGACCGGACGCATGCCGCTGCAAGGCGCGTCGCTGGCGGGCCTCGCGGTGTTGTGGATCGCCGGCCGCCTCGCCGTGCTGCTTTCGGCGGACATCGGCGCCGCGGCGGCTGCCATGCTCGATCTTGCCTTTCCCGTCGCGTTCGTCGCGGTGATCGC
>JAGWIH010000049.1 GCA_028866355.1 Alphaproteobacteria bacterium | reverse complement strand
GCCGAGATCGGCACCAACGTCAACGGCGTGGCCATCGGCGATCCGCGCTTCGAACCGTTCTTCGCGGCGGCCGAACGCTTGAACGCCGCGATCTTCGTCCACGCGCTGCATCCCGCCAGCCTCGAACGGATCGTCGGTCCGCCGCGGCTCACGCCTTTCGTGGCCTTCCCGGGTGAGACCAACTTCGCGATCTGCTCGCTGATCAGCGGCGGCACATTGGAGAAGCATCCCAAGCTGCGCATCGCCTTCAGCCACGGCGGTGGCACCTTCGCCATCGTCCTGCCGCGGCTGGCGCAGGGCTGGACGATCTCGCCGGCGCTGCGCGAGACGATCAAGGTCAATCCGCGCGAAACCGCGCGCCGGCTTTATTACGACACGCTGGTGTTCGAGGCGAAGACCGTCCGCTTGTTGATCGAGCTGTTTGGTCTAAGTCAGCTCTGCGTCGGCAGCGATTTTCCCTTCGACGCCGCCGACAAGGAACCGCTGCGCGAACTCGCCAAGCTTCAGCTCTCCGCGGCCGACCTTGTCGCGATCCACGAAAGCAACGCCCGGCGATTCCTCGGCCTCGCCTAGCCCTATCGACGTTTCCCGCCATAGCTTGCCCCGCTCCCGTAACGGTTGTGTAATTTTCATTTAACGCTCAAGACGTGGCGTAGGGTCGGATGCTGTCAGCAACCGAATCGGCAACATGCTCCTTGGAAATGATTCCGCGCACATCAACGGCGCGCGCAACCGTCGTGTTACTTACAATAACCGCCATGGCGGCATTCTCCCGCCACATCCGTTCGATGACGTCGAACGCGATATCATCCTGGTGTGAAACGGTGAAATTCTTTTGTGCCACGTCGCCGAGGGTGACGCCCGTATAGGCTGTCTCAAGCCCGCGGCGGAGGCCGGTGTTGACGCGCAACACGCCGGCGATCCGATCACCGTCGATCACCACGACATGCTTGAGCGCGCCCTTATGTTCAGGCTGCTTGAGAAAGGCATCGAAATCGGTGCTGGCTGGCAGCACCAGGACGTCCGCATCCATGACGTCTTTGGCATGGCGCACGAGAAACATGTTGGCGTGCATCGCTTTCGGAATGAAGTGCCCGCGTTCGACAAGCTTTATGGTGTAAATGTTCTCGCGCGACAGCACGCGGCGCACGCCGACGCTGAGCGCAACCGCGAGGATCATCGGCATCACGATGCCGTAGTCGCGTGTCATTTCGAAAATCATCGTGACCGCGGTCATCACCGCGCCGGTGCCGCCGCCGACCATGGCCGCCATGCCGACAATGGCAAACGTGCCGGGAGTCGTGCCAGCCACGGGATAAATGGCGTTGACGAGCGCGCCAAATGCGCCGCCCAGGGTGGCGCCGATGTACAACGACGGCGAGAAGATTCCGCCCGAGCCGCCCGAGCCGATAGTGACCGATGTGGCAATCAGCTTGCACAGGGAAAGGAGTGCAAGCACCGATAGAGACGTCAGATTGCCGAGCAAAAGAGATTGGACGGTCGCGTAACCGACGCCCTCGACGTAATAGTGCCCAAAAAGACGGAAGAGCACGTAGAAGAGCGCGCCGACCAACGTCATGCCGATGGCATGACGCAGATAAGGATTCTTGATCCGGTCGAATTGGTCCTCGGTGAAGGGTATGGCCCGCACGAAAACCGTTGCACCGACGCCGACAACGATCCCCAGCAACGCAAACAATAACAGCGCCGTGAGCGAAACCGGATGGTCTCCGATCAACGCCTGTTCGGGCATGGCAAAGGCCGGCTGCGGGCCAAGCACAATATTGCCGATGAATGTCGCCGTTCCAGTCGCCAACGCGACCGGCAGAAAGGTTCGAACGCTCACTTCGGGCATCATGAGCTCGATCGCGAACATCACGCCGCCGATCGGCGTGTTGAAGGTCGCGGCGATGCCGGCGCCGGCGCCGGCGGCGACGAGCGTGATGCGCTGCCACGGCGCCATGCGGAAGATTTGACCGACGGTCGAGCCGAAGGTCGCTCCGATCTGCACAATCGGCCCCTCACGGCCGACCGAGCCGCCGGTGCCGATGCAGATTGCCGACGCGAGCGATTTGATCGCCGCAACGACGGCACGGATTTTTCCTTGGTTGTAATAGATCGCGTCCATCACCTCGGGCACGCCGTGACCCTTGGCCTCGGGGGCGAACTTGGTCACAAGGAGCGTGACGACGATGCTGCCGATTATCGGCATCAAGATGATCGCCGCGCCCCAAGGGCTCGGTGGCGTGAAGATATTCGCGTCATAAACGACGGAGACGGTGCCCGAGAACGAGAGATTGTGGACTAGGGCAATCAATCCGCGGAAAACGACCGCGCCGACGCCGCCAACGACGCCGATAGAAATGGCAAGAAGAGAGAGTCGAGCGAGATCAAGCTGCGCTGCTGATGCGGCGCTGTCCGTCTCGTTAGTTGTGGCCTTGGTCGGCATAGCTTGGTTCAAATCCTCGACGGTCTTGTATCTGTCGGCTCGGCTTGTTTGTGCCGTCGACCGTTTGTTTAACATTAAGCAGCCGTAATCCGAAAGCCGCCGATCCCGCCGAGCGGAATCGCAGCAGCGACCATCTGCCGCGCCGGTCATCGCAAGCGAGCCTTGCCGTCGAAACGACGGCCACCTATTCCATCGAGTCGTTAATCATGCGGTGCGGATCGGCGGTACCGATCGAGCGTCGCAAATTCCCAAGGAGCCGATTGTGTCGGCGACGTCTCAACCGCGGCTTTCGTTCGTCCGCAGCTTACGAAAATCCCTCTGGGTGATCGTATCCGGCGTCGCCGTGCTGACCGTGGGCCTTTTCGGTTTCTGGCTCGGTGAGACGCACGTGCATGCCGGATTCCCAGTTCTGATGACGGCGCCGGACTACACTATGACCAACCAGCTCGGTGACAAAGTTTCGTCTCGGACGTTTCATGGCAAGGTTCAACTCGTCACGTTCCTTTTCCCGTACTGCACGACGATGTGCCCATTGGTCGCAGCGCATCTCACCAATTTTGAAAACGGGACATTGCGGCCCGCTGACCTTGCCGACAAGGTCGTGATTGTCGCCTTCGATGTCGATCCGGGCAATACAGGCCCACGACAGATGCGCGCGTTCCTGGCGCAATATGGATGGAATCCTGCGGACACCCATTGGCAATATCTTGTGGGCACGCCACCCGAAGTTCGCCGCGTGGTGAGCCACGGCTTTGGCGTCTGGTACAAGCGCGTCAGCCTGGCGTCTGCAGCCACGGATGATCAGGATCATGGCGGCCTCGTCCAGCCCGAGGTTGCGAATCAGCTCGCCGCACGATCACACGTCGACTACGACATCGTGCACAACGACATTCTCGAGGTCGTTGACGGGCATGGACGGGTCCGCAAGATTTTCGAAAACGCCGACACCGTTGGTTCGCAGCAATTGCTGGCCGTGGTGCAGGCGTTGCTCAAGTCCCCAAGTTAACCGAAGACGATACGGAGCCGCGAACGACAATGCGTGCAGCGAAGCCAATCCGCTCGATTGCGCCGTCGGTGCTTTGGTCTGCAATTGTCGTCACCGCGTTTGTGCCGATACTCGCTGCTATTCCATCTGTGTTGCGTGCCGACCATGTCCTGCCGCGTTCGGCGCTCTGGACGGATTGGCCGATCACGCCCGGCATCACGCTCTGCCTCCTCGCAAGCGCCTGGCTGTACATCGCCGGCCAGCGCGATGGGGGTGCAGTTACGGCCGATCGGCCCAGCGCCCGGCACCACCTCGCGTTCTTTAGCGGCCTTGCGGCGATCTTCCTCGCGCTGCAATCCCCGATCGATCCGCTAGCCGATCATCTTTTTGTCGTGCATCAGGTCGAGCACATGCTGCTGCGCACCGGCGGCCCGATGCTATTGATGCTCGCCACACCGCAAGCAGCCCTCATGCGAGGGCTGCCGTCTTGGGTTCGGCGCCGAGTGCTCGCGCCGCTGCTCGGCAATCCGGTTGTCCGCGCACTGGGCATTCTCGGGCAACCGGCGATCGCGACCGCACTATTCGTCGGCACGACCTATTTCTGGATGATTCCGCATTACCACGATCTCGCCATCGTCGATGAGCCTATTCACTATCTTTGGCACACGACCCTGTTGATCAGCGGGCTGATTTTCTTTTGGCGGCTACTCGATACTCGCCCCTATCCGCTCAGCGCGTCGTTGGGCGTGCGGCTGTGCATGTTCTGGTTCGCATCGATGGGCAATATCCTGTTGGGCTCATATTTGAGCTTCAAGCACGGGATGCTTTATCACGCTTATGACGCTATGGGCCGGTACTGGCTGAGCCCGTCCGTCGACGAGCAATTCGGCGGCCTGACAATGTGGATTCCGGGCAGCATGATGTTCGCCGCAACCAGCATGCTGATGATCTACCGTTGGGCGCGGCAAGAAGAGCGCGTGGCTGCACGCCGACAGAACGTCGGACCGGCCGCGCCCACAATTGCCGAATTCGTCGCGAGCCGACGAAGCGCCAACCGCAAGATGGCCGTTGGCTTGTTGGCCTTTGCCGCAAGTGTTCTGATCATCAGCCTGAGCGTGGCGCTCACCGACCATTACGCCGGCGGCACTCCGGGAGCCGGCGGTTTCTAGAGCGCTAGCCCATCGCCTCAAGCTGGTCGATGAAGCCAGCGATCACGCCGAGGCCCTTCTGCCAGAATTTCGGATCCGAGGCGTCGAGACCGAACGGCGCCAACAGCTCCTTGTGCCGCTTGGTGCCGCCGGCCTTGAGCATGTCGAGGTATTTCTCGGCAAAGCCCTGCGCCGCGCCCTGATAGACCGCATAGAGCGAGTTCACCAGACAATCGCCGAACGCATAGGCGTAGACGTAGAACGGCGTGTGGATGAAATGCGGGATATAGGCCCAGTACCATTTGTACTCATCCTCGAAGCGGATGGCCGGGCCGAGACTCTCTTTTTGAACGTCCAGCCAGATCGCGCCGATGCGCTCGGCGGTCAACTCGCCCTTGCGGCGCTCGTCGTGCACGCGGCGCTCGAATTCGACAAACGCGATTTGCCGCACGACGGTGTTGAGCATGTCCTCGACCTTCGCGGCGAGCATCGCCTTGCGCCGTTTCGTGTTCTTCTCGCCGGCGAGCAGCGACTGGAAGGTCAGCATTTCGCCGAACACCGACGCGGTTTCGGCCAAGGTCAACGGCGTATCCGACATCAGCGCGCCGCGTGGGCCGGCCAGAACCTGATGCACGCCATGGCCAAGCTCGTGCGCCAGCGTCATCACGTCGCGCGTGCGGCCGAGATAATTGAGCAGAAGATAGGGATGCGCGTGCGGCACCGTCGGATGGGCGAAGGCGCCCGGCGCCTTGCCCGGTCGCGCCGGCGCGTCGATCCAGCGGTTGTCGAAAAAACGCTTGCCGACATCGGCCATCGCCGGCGAGAAAGCGCCATAGGCGTCGAGCACGATGCGCCGCGCCTCGGGCCACGGCACCAGTTTGTTGTCCTGATCCGGCAGCGGCGCATTGCGATCCCAATAGGGCAACGTCTTGACGCCGAACCACTTCGCCTTGAGCCGATAGTAACGGTGCGCCAGCGTCGGATAGGCGCCGCGCACCGCCGCGATCAGCGCGTCGACGACGTCGTCCTCGACATAGTTGGCGAGATTGCGCGACGAGATCGGCTGCTTGAAGCCGCGCCAGCGGTCTTCGATTTCCTTTTCCTTGGCGAGCGTATTGGTGATGAGGGCGAAGAGCGGCGCATTGCCGCCGTAAACCGCGCCGACGGCTTTGGCCGCCGCCTTGCGCGTCGCGCCGTTCGGCTCGGAAAGCAGATGCAGCGCCTCGGCGCCGGTGAGCCGCTTGCCTTTGACCGTAAACCGCAGAGCGGCATTCGTCTCATCAAAGAGACGCGTCCAGGCCGCGCGGCCGGCGACGGCCTTCTCGTGCAGCAGCTTTTCGAGCTCGTCCGACAGCTGATAGGGCCTGAAAGCGCGCAAGTCGCGCAGCCACGGCCGATAATGCGCCAGCTCGGGCGCGCGTAGCTTGTCGTCGAGCGCCTTGTCGTCGACGCGGTTGAGTTCGAGGGTAAAGAACAAAAGCCGGGTCGAAATGTCGGTCGCCTTCTCCTGCATGTTCTGGAAGAAGCGGCCGTTTTCGGGATCGCTCTGATCGTCGGCATAGCGCAGTGAGGCATAGCTAAGCACGCGCCCGAGCAGCTCCTGGATGCGCTCGTATTCGCGCACCGCGGCGCCGAGCTGCGCGCCCGCCATGGCGGCGAGCTTGCCCGCATGCGCCGTCTGGAACCTTTGCGCCGACGAGTCCGCTTCCGCCAGGTCGCGTTTCAATTCGGCGCTATCCGGACCCGGATAAAGATCGTTCAAATCCCATTCCGGCAGGCGCCCGAGCGCAGAGCCCTTCTGTTTCGTCGCCGATCGTTGCGCCGCCATGTTTTGCCTCATCTGCAATGCCGCATCCGCCCGTCGGATCGCCCCGCAACCTAAGTCACCGGGAAATTGACGCCGAGGCGCAAGCCCTGTATTTCGCAGGGGTCCGCGAGCCAGAACGGCGTCGATTCGGGGACCGATGGATTACCACACCTGCCCCAACCTCGCCGCGATGTTTTTCGCCGAAGCAACGCGCCAAGGCGACCGGCCGTTCCTGTGGGCGAAGCGGTCAGGCGCGTATCACGCGCTGACTTGGCGTGACGCGCAGCAGCAGGTCGCGGAGATCGCCAAAGGATTGCGGGCGCTCGGCATCGCGCGCGGCGACCGCGTCGTTCTGGTCGCCGAGAACGGGCCAGCCTGGGTCATCGCCGATTTCGCGATCATGAGCGCGGGCGGTATCACCGTGCCCGCCTACACGACCCATACGGTCGAAGATTATCGCCACGTCATGACCAACTGCGCGGCCAAGGCGGTGATTGTCTCGACCGCGGCGCTGGCGCGACGCGCGCTGCCGGCGGTGGCGCAATCGCCCAGCGTCGCCACCATCGTGACGATGGAGCCTCCCGACGCCGACGTACCGACGCGGATCGTGCCGCGATCGTGGCAGGCGGTTCGCGACCTCGGTGCCGCATCGCCTGGCCGCGTCGAGGATTGGATCGGCGCGATCGGCCGCGATGACATCGCGTGCCTGATCTACACCTCGGGTACCGGCGGCGCGCCCAAGGGCGTGATGACAACCCACGGCAACATCCTCGCCAATTGCCGTTCGTGCTTCGGTCTGCTGGAAACGCTGGGGCTCGGCCACGAGATTTTCCTGTCGTTCCTGCCGCTGTCGCATTCCTACGAACATACCGCCGGCATGATGTTTCCGATTTCGCTCGGCGCCGAAATCTATTTCGCCGAAGGCGCGGAGACGCTGGCGATGAACCTGACCGAGGCACGTCCAACGATCATGACGGCGGTGCCGCGGCTCTATGAGGCGTTCCACCAGCGCATCCTGCGCGCCGTCGAGCGTGAAGGCGGCCTCAAGGCCAAGCTATTCTTCAAAACGCTGGCGCTCGGCCGCAAACGGTACGAGCAGCCGAACGGCCTCGGTATCGCCGAGCGTATTATGGACGCCATCCTCGACATCCTGGTTCGCCGCAAATTCAAGGCCCGCTTCGGCGGTCGGCTCCGGGCGATGGTTTCGGGCGGCGCCGCGCTCAATCCGGAGATCGGCCGGTTCTTCCTCGCCTTGGGCCTCCGACTATTGCAGGGTTATGGCCAGACTGAAGCGGCGCCGGTGATCAGCGCCAATCCGCCGGACCGCATAAAGATCGACACCGTCGGTCTGCCGGTGGTCGGCGTCGAGATCGGCTTCGCGGAGGACGGCGAAATCCTGGTGCGGGGCGACAATGTGATGAAGGGCTATTGGAACGACGCGGAAGCGACGGCCCGCGCGCTCGCCGACGGCTGGCTCCATACCGGCGACGTCGGCCGCCTCGACAACGAAGGTTTCCTGGTCATCACCGACCGGAAGAAGGATTTCATCAAGACCTCGGGCGGCGACATGGTCGCGCCGGCGCGCATCGAAGGCTGCCTGACGCTGCAACCCGAGATTGGCCAGGCGATGGTAGCGGGTGATCGCCAGCCCTATCTCGTCGCCGTGCTGGTGCCGAGCCAATACCTGATCGATGAAAGCGCGCGACGAAATCGTGCCGCTGGCGACACGCCGCTGGCCGAGCGGCCCGACATTCGCGAGACGCTGGCCGCGGCAGTGACGCGCGCCAATGCGTTGCTGGCGCCGTTCGAGCGCATTCGTCGCTTCGTCGTTGCCAGCGAGCCGTTCACGACCGCCAACCATCAGATGACGCCGACGCTCAAGATCCGGCGCCACGTCATTCGCCAAGCCTATGGCGAAGCGCTGTCGGGCCTGTACGAGAAGACCGGCGGCGGCTAGCGCCGCTTGTGATAGTCGCGATACCAGTCGACGAACCGGCGCAGACCGACGTCGATCGTCGTGCGGGGCGCGAAGCCGAGATCGCGGCGGGCGGCGGCGATGTCGGCATAGGTCGCCGGCACGTCGCCCTTCTGCATCGGCAGGCTCTGGCGCTTGGCGGTCTTGCCCAATGCCGTCTCGAGCGTGGCGACGAAATTACCGAGATCCTCGGCCCGGTTGTTGCCGAGATTGTAGATCCGGTGCGGCGGCGCGCTGGGTCCGCCGTCGGACGGCGGCCGGTCGAGCGCGGCGAGCACGCCCTGGACGATGTCGTCGATATAGGTGAAGTCGCGGCGCATGCGGCCGTCGTTGAACAGCTTGATCGGCTTGCCGCGCTCGATCGCTTCGACGAACAGCCACGTCGCCATGTCGGGCCGGCCCCAGGGGCCGTAGACGGTGAAGAAGCGCAGGCCGGTGGTCGGAATGCGATAGAGATGTGCGTAGCAATAGGCCATCAACTCGTCGGCGCGCTTGGTCGCCGCGTAAAGCGACTGCGGAATCTCGACCCGGTCATCCTCGGAAAACGGCAGCTTGCTGTTGGCGCCATAGACCGACGACGAGCTGGCGTAGACGAAATGCTTCAGGCCTTTGAGCGCGCGGCAGGCCTCCATCACTTCGAGTTGCGCCACCAGATTCGACGCCACATAGGTGCGCGGATGATCGAGCGAATAGCGCACGCCGGGTTGCGCTGCGAGATGCACCACCCGATCGACGCCGCGCGCGCGTTTCGCCACGGCTTCGATGCGTCCGGCCGCCGCCAGATCGAGGCGATGGAAGGCGAAATTGCGATGGGCCTGGAGCCGCTTCAGCCGCGCGCGTTTCAGCGCCACCGAATAATACGGGTTGAGGTTGTCGACGCCGACAACGCGCTCGCCGCGCGCCAACAACGCAGCCGAGACATGGTAGCCGATGAAGCCGGCGGCGCCGGTGACGAGCACGGTCATGCGCGATGCGAATCCCTCGCTGCGACGCGCCTCTATAGCGCGCCCGGACGCGGAAATCACCCCTTGCGGCGCCGCGATGCGCGACTAAGCTTGTCCGCCGGAACGCGAGGTCGGCCCATGAAAAGCTACGTCCTGACCGAGTTCGGCAAGCCGCTCGCCGCGATCGAGACGCCGACACCGCAGCCGCAAGGCTCCGAAGTGCTGCTGAAGACGCTGGCCGCCGGCGTGTGCCACAGCGACCTCCATCTGCACGACGGCTATTACGAGCTGGGCGGCGGCAAACGCTTCACGCTGGCGGATCGCGGCATCACGCCGCCCATCACCATGGGCCACGAGATCGCCGGCGCGGTCGTGACCGCGGGACCCGCGGCGAAAGGCGTCCGAGCGGGTGACGGCTATGTCGTCTATCCCTGGGTCGGCTGCGGCACGTGTGCGGTTTGTCGCGCCGGCAACGAACAGCTTTGCAGCGACGCGCGCACGCTCGGCATCCTCAAACCGGGCGGTTATGCCGATTACGTGCTGGTGCCGCATCCGCGCTATCTCTATCCGCTCGGCAGCTTGTCGCCGCAAGCGGCAGCGCCCTATGCGTGCTCGGGTCTCACGACCTATGCCGCGCTGAAACGCGTCGGCGCCGCCGTCTATACCGCGCAGCCGATCCTGATCCTCGGCGCCGGCGGATTGGGCATGATGTGCATCAAGCTGCTGAAGGCGCTCGGCGGCAAAGGCGCAATCGTGGTCGATCTCGACGCCAAGAAGCGCGATGCGGCGGTCGCCGCCGGCGCGCTGGCGGCGATCGATCCCAAGGCGGACAAGCCAGGCCGCGCCATCCGGGCGGCGGCGAACGGGGCGATCTCGGCGGCGATAGACCTTGTCGGCGCCAGCGAGACCGCGCGGCTCGGGATCGACGCGCTCGCGCGCGGCGGCAAATACGTCGTTGTCGGCCTGATGGGCGGCGACATCACGCTGTCGCTGCCGTTGCTACCGATCCGCTCGATCACCATCGAGGGCTTGCTGGTCGGCACGCTGGCCGAATTCCGCGAGGTGATGGACTTGGTCGCGACCGGCAAGGTCGAGCCGATGCCGCTGATCGAACGGCCGCTCGCGCGGGTCAACGAGACGTTGGAAGAGCTTCGCGCCGGTCGCATCTACGGCCGCGCCATGCTGACACCCTAGGCGTCAGGGGCTCGAAATCCGCGCTGCGAGAGCGATACTGCGGCCGATATTGCGCGCCAGGCAATCGTAGCTTGCGTCGGTCATGTGCAAATGGTCGCGGTCA
>JAGWIH010000355.1 GCA_028866355.1 Alphaproteobacteria bacterium | reverse complement strand
AGGAAGCGGCTTGCGGTCGGCGGCACGAACAGCGCGCCGGCGCTGTGTTCGGGCGTGAAGCCTTCGTCGCGCAGCAGGTGGCTCAACTGACCCGTGGTGTACGGATTGCCCTGGCCGAACGGCGTGTGGTCGAAACGCGCCCAGATGCCGCGGCGGTTGGGCACGACGACGATCAGCCGGCCGCCGCCGGCGAGCACGCGCCACACTTCGCGCAACAGCGGCCGCACCTGCTCGCTGAATTCGAGACAATGCACCAGCAGCACGCGGTCCATCGAGAAATTGGCCAACGGCAGCTCGCCTTCCTCGGACAAGGCGGCGCGGTTCGGCACGCCGCGCGGCCAGGGCAGCACGCCCTGCGCCGCCGGCATCATGGCGACGACGCGCTCCGCGTCGGGCATCAGCGGCCGCAGATAGGGCGTGGCGTAACCGAGGCCGAGGAGGTTGAGGCCTTTGACGTCGGGCCACAGCATGCCGATGCGGCGGCGGATCATCTGCCGCGCGATGGCGCCCAGCCGCCGATCGTAGAAATCGCGTAAATCAACGACGTCAATGAACATCGTTTCGAGTGTAGCACGGGTGCGGATTTGCGTTAGTCTGCGGCCATGCCGCTCGAGATCCAGCAAATCCCCGCGCTGCGCGACAATTACGTCTATCTGCTGCGCGAACCGAACAGCGGCGCGGTCGGCGCCGTCGATCCGTCGGTGGCGGCGCCGGTGCTGGCGGCGCTGTCGAGCCGCGGCTGGAATCTCACCCATGTCATCAACACGCACCATCATCCCGACCATACCGGCGGCAATCTGGACTTAAAGGCGGCGACCAAGGCGATCATCGTCGGGCCGCTTGCCGATAAAGGCCGGATACCGGGCATCGATGTCGCGGTCGGCGACGGCGACACGTTCAAATTCGGCGACGAGGCGGCGACGGTTTTCGACGTGCCCGGTCACACGCGCGGCCATATCGCCTATTGGTTCAAGGATTCGCAGGCGCTGTTCAGCGGCGACACGCTGTTCCTGATGGGTTGCGGCCGGCTGTTCGAAGGCACGCCGCAGCAGATGTGGACATCGCTCAGCAAGCTCAAGAATCTTCCGCCGGCGACGCGCGTCTATTGCGGCCACGAATACACCCAGGCGAACGCGCGCTTCGCGCTGACGGTCGAGCCGAAGAACGCCGATCTGGTGGCGCGGGCCAAGCGCGTCGACGCCGCGCGCGCGGCGGGGAAATCGACGGTGCCGGGAACGATGGCCGACGAGCTTGCGACCAATCCGTTCCTGCGCGCCGACGTGCCCGATCTGCAACGCGCGATGGGCGCGCCGGGCGACGCCGTCGCCACCTTTGCCGCCATCCGCAAGGCGAAGGATAATTTCTGATTCGTGTTCACCACGAAGACACGAAGGGCACGGAGAACCCGTCATCGCGAGGCGCGAATGCGACGAAGCGATCCAGAAGATCGATAGGACTGGATTGCTTCACGCCTGGCGGCGTTCGCAATGACGTCGTAGAGACCTCCGTGTCCTTTGCGTCTCCGTGGTGCATAATCTGGAAAATTGCAACGCAAAACGGGGGACAGAATGAAGCTGCGTTATTCGCCGACGTCGCCGTTCGTGCGCAAGGTGCTGGTGCTGGCGATCGAGACCGGGCTCGAGAGCCGCATCGAGCGCGTGCCGACCACGGTCATGCCGGTGCAGCCCAACGAGGATCTGTCGCACCAGAATCCGCTGATGAAGCTCCCCACCCTGCTCACCGACGACGGCCAGGTGCTGTTCGATTCCCGCGTCATCTGCGAATATCTCGACAGCCTGCACGGCGGGCCGAAGCTTTTTCCGCCGGCCGGCATGGCGCGCTGGATCGCGCTGCGGCAGCAGGCGCTGGGCGACGGCATGCTCGACGCCGGCGTGCTCAACCGCTACGAGACGGCGGTGCGGCCCAAGGACAAGTACTGGGCCGAGTGGAGCGCCGGCCAGATGCGCAAGATCCGCAACGGCCTGACCGCGCTCGACGGCAAGGTGAACGAAGGCGCACTCGGCGGC
>JAGWIH010000354.1 GCA_028866355.1 Alphaproteobacteria bacterium | reverse complement strand
TCACGCCATGGCGCAAGCGGCGCACGGCTCGGCGCCCGATATCGCCGGCCAGGACCGCGCCAATCCGCTGTCGCTCGTGCTGTCGGCGGCGCTGCTGCTCGACTGGCATGGACGGCGCAAAGGCGGCGCCAAATTCAGCCAGGCCGCAACCGCGATCGAGCGAAGCGCCACGGCAGCGGTCGCCGCACACGAATGCACAAGCGACGTCGGCGGAACGCTCGGGACACAGGCGACGGGCGCGGCGCTGGCCAAGCGGCTTGCCGCCGGTTGATTTCCCGCCGACTTTCGGCCGATAGTGCGCTGAGATCGAAACGGGGGAGCCATGAAACGCGTCCTGATTTCCGCCGCGGCGTTGGCGGCGCTGCTCGCACCGCCGGCCGCCGCGCTGGTGACGTCCGTGCCGCTGCCGGCGGAAGGCATTGCGCCCGCCGAGATGGCGAACCTCCTGGCCCAACATGAGACGGCGCCCAAGCTCGCCCAGAGTGCCGACAGCCGACCGGCGATCAACGCACGCACCGCCGGCGTCGGGTTCGACGTCAGCTTCGGCCAATGTCACGGCGACCGCTGCCGCGATGTGATCTTCGATGCCGGCTGGGGCAACGTCAAAGCCGACGCGAATGTGACGGCCGATAAAATCAACCGGTGGAACGCGGAGAACCAATTCCTCCGCGCCTACATCGCCAACAATACACTGCGGGCCGAAATGGACACCCGCGTCGCGCGCGGCTCGACCGCCAATGTCGAGGAATATATCGAATTGTGGAAACAGCAGCTTCGCCGCTTCAAGTCGTTCATGGGTCTGTAGCCCCGGCGTTGCGCGCGGCGATGCGCCGGATCGGACTTTGCGCGTTCTTGTTCGCGTGCGCGGTTGCGGCGGCCGCGCCGGCGCAGGCCGATCCGCTGGCGCTGTGGCACATCGTTCACGACCAGTGCGTACCCAATCAGATCAACCGGCATAACCCCTCGCCGTGCGCGCTGGTGAACCTGGCGGGCGGCTATGTCGTGCTCAAGGATCGGCGCGGCGCGACGCAATTCCTGGTGCTGCCGACGGCGCGCATCACCGGCATCGAAAGCGCCGCGCTCCTGTCGCCGCGCGTGCCCGATTACATGCAGGACGCCTGGGCGGCGCGGCGTTTCGTCCAGGAACGGGCGCTCGGCAAGCTCACGCGCGCCGATCTGTCACTGGCGGTCAATTCGATTTATGGCCGCAGCCAGAATCAACTCCACATCCACGTCGATTGCCTGCGCCAAGATGTGCGCGACGCGCTGGCGCGGCACCGCAACGCCATCGGCGACAAATGGCAGCCGTTTCCGGTCGCGCTTGCCGGCCACCATTACATCGCGCGGCGGCTGGTTCTTCTCGATCTTGCGGACGTCAATCCGTTCCGGACGCTCGCCGACGAGGTGCCCGAGGCGCGCGCCAACATGGGCGCCTATACGCTGGTTGTCGCCGGCGCGACATTCGCCGGCAAGCCGGGCTTCATCGTGCTCGCGGACCATGCCGATCCGGCGCTCGGCGATTTCGCCAACGGCGAAAGCCTGCAGGATCACGAATGCGCGGTGGCTCACGCCACCAAGTAGTGCACGCCGAAGCGGTTTTCGGAATCGGTCCAGCAGTCGAGCGGCTTGAAGCCGGCGCGCGCCGCCAACTGGCGGAATTCGTCGACGGTGAACTTGTAGGAATATTCGACGTGCATGCGCTCGTCGGCAACGAAGGCGATGCGCCGGCCGGCCAGCGTGACGAGCTGATCCATCAGGCTGCGGATGTAGATTTCAATGCGCCCGGCGGCTTCGTTGTAGAACGCCTCGTGCGCGAAGCGCTTGAGGTTGAAATCGGCGCCGAGCTCGCGGTTCATGCGCGCCAGCAGGTTCAGGGTGAAATGCGCGGTGACGCCGGCCGCGTCGTTGTAGGCGGCATGCAGCACGCGGGGATCCTTCTTCAGATCGGCGCCGACGATCATCGCGCCGCCGGGTCCCAGCAAGGCGCGGCAGCCGCGCAGGAACTGCACCGCTTCGTCCGGCGTCAGGTTGCCGATCGTCGA
>JAGWIH010000048.1 GCA_028866355.1 Alphaproteobacteria bacterium | reverse complement strand
ATTTCCTCGAACCCGTCGAGCACGTCGAGCTTGGTGAGCGCGAGGCCGTCGACGCCGGCGGTCTTGACCGCCTGACGGACCATGACGGCGTCAAACCAGCCGCAGCGGCGCTTGCGTCCGGTCACCACGCCGAACTCGCGGCCCCGCTCGCCCAGCGTCTGGCCGATTTTGTCGGTAAGTTCGGTCGGAAACGGGCCGCTGCCGACGCGCGTCGTATAGGCCTTGGTGATGCCGAGGACGTAACCGACCGTTGCGTGACCGGTGCCGGCGCCCGAAGCGGCCTCGCCCGGATGGGTGTGCGACGATGTCACGTATGGATACGTTCCATGATCGACGTCGAGCATCACGCCCTGCGCGCCTTCGAATAGGATGCGCTTGTTGGCGCGGCGCGCTTCGTCAAGCCGCTGCCACACCCGGTCGGC
The DNA here is from genome assembly GCA_028866355.1 of Alphaproteobacteria bacterium. GTDB lineage: Bacteria > Pseudomonadota > Alphaproteobacteria > ATCC43930 > CGMCC-115725 > REEB95. Next base: position 10,296 of record JAGWIH010000048.1, on the reverse strand, counting down.
ATAAGGCAGAACCTTCGGCGCGATTTCGAGCAGCGATTTGAGCAGCGGCTCGCGCTCGACTTCCGGCGCGCCGAGGCCGCGCAGCAGCGCATTGTGGTGGAGCAGCAGGACGTCGAGCTTGGTCGGCAGGGTCGCCGGATCGGCCAGATCGCATAGGCGCACCGCCCGCCGGCCGACCTTGTCCTCGTAGGCCGGACCGATGCCGCGGCCGGTGGTGCCGATCTTATAGGTGCCGCGCGCCTCTTCGCGCAAACGATCGAGCTGGCCGTGCGACGGCAGGATCAGCGTCGCGTTTTCCGCGACGCGCAGCGTGTCGGGCGCAACCTTGACGCCTTTGGTCGCGATATTTTCGATCTCTTTGACCAGCGCCCACGGATCGACGACCACGCCGCTGCCGATGATCGACAGCTTGCCCGGCCGCGCCACGCCCGACGGCAGCAGGCTCAAGCGGTATTCGACGTTGCCGATGACCAGCGTATGACCGGCATTGTGTCCGCCCTGGAAGCGCACCACGACGTCGGCGCGCTCGCTCAGCCAGTCGACGATCTTTCCCTTACCTTCGTCGCCCCACTGGGCGCCGATCACTGCAACATTCGCCATGAAATGGTCTCCGGCGCCCTCAGGTCAGCGCGACGATCTTGCCGCCATCGAAGACATGGCTGCAATTCAATCGTTTGGCCTCGTCACGCGAATTGCGCACGGCGGCGAGGCCCGCAATGGTGATCCAGCCTTCGGCGCGCAACCGCTTGGCGGCGGCGCCCTCGGTCTCGAACGGAATGTAGACCCGGCGCGGCGGCGCGGGCTCGGGCAGCGCTTGCAGGATCGTGTCGGTGTAGAGCGTGAAGCCGGTCGCGTCCTCGCCCGCGCCGTTGCCGGTGCGATAGCGACCGCCGCGACCGAGCTCGCCGCGCACCGCTTTGGCGAAGAGCGTGAAGCTGACGCCGGTATGGTATTCGAAGCCGCGATTCTCGACCGGGTCGACGGTGATGACGAGGCCGGGATCGGCGCGTTTGACCCGCGCGATCACATCGCCGAGGCGTGTGCGTTCCGTCGCCGCCGTTTTGGGCAAATCGAGGGCCGACAATTTCGCCAAGGATTTCTCCCCGGCGCCAGCCGCCTTGAGCAGCTCGCCCAGCGCCGCGGCGGCCGCGCCGGCTGCCTTGCGCAAGGCGGCGGCGTCCTTATGGTCGAGCGCCCGACGCACGGCGTCGACTTGCTCCGGCCCGAGCTTGGCGGCTTGGCAGATCGCCGGCACCAGCTTCGGCATGGTCAGATCCACGGACAAGCCGCGCACGCCGAGGCCACCGAGCGCTTCGGCCGCGAGCAAGATGACTTCGGCATCGGCGGCGACCTCGGAGGGACCGATAAGCTCTGCGCCAACTTGGCCGACCTGACGCTCCGGCCGGAGCTGGCTACCGTTGACGCGCAGCACTTGGCCGGCATAGCAGAGCCGCAGCGGCCGCGACGCCTTCTTAAGCCGGCTGGCGGCGATGCGTGCGATCTGCGGCGTCATATCGGCCCGCAGGCCAATCATCCGCCGCGATACCGGATCCATCATCCGAAATGTGTCTTTGGCCATCGCGGCACCGGCGCCCGAGAGCAGATTGTCCTCGAATTCGGCGAGCGGCGGCTTGACGCGCTCGTACCCACGACTCGCCAGGGCCGCCATCAGCCGCGACACCACCTCGGCCTCGATGCCGGCGTCGGGCGGAAGCAGATCGCGCAGGCCTTCGGGCAACAGCGCCTTGTGCAGCGTCTCGTTCACGAGGCCGGAATAGCGGTTTTGGCGCGTGGCGGCAACCGTTCTGCAGCGCTATCGGAGGCCGCGTCCGGCCTAGAAATGCAGCAGTTTCGCCTGCACGACGTTGGCGATGACGCGCACCTTGGCGAGTAGCGCATCAGCGAGCGGTTGATCGACCTGGATCAGACAGATGGCGTCGCGGCCCGGCGCCGACCGGCCGAGATGAAGGGTCGCGATATTGATTCCCGCCTCGCCCAACGTCCGGCCGAGGTTGCCGATGAAGCCGGGCTTGTCATGGTTGCGCACAAACAGCATGTACGCGCCAAGTTCAGCTTCGAGCGCGATGCCTTCGACGTCGACGATGCGCGGCCGGCTCCCGCCGAACAAGGTGCCGGCAACACTGCGAGCGCCGCCCGCGCCTTGCACGGTGACGCGGATCAGGGTTTGGAAATCGCTCGGTTCGGTGCTGCGCGTTTCGGCGACGGCGATGCCGCGCTCTTTGCAGACCAGCGGCACGTTGACCATGTTGACCGAATCGAGCTGCGGCGCCAACAGCGCGGCGAGCGCGATGGCGGTCAGCGGCTTGATGTTGAGCTCGGCGGCATGGCCCTCGTATTCGATGGCGACGCTCCTGAGGCCGGCATCATTCATCTGGCCCGCGAACGAGCCGAGTTGCTCGACGAGCTTGATGTAGGGCCTGAGTCGCGCGGCTTCCTCGGCCGACAGCGATGGCATGTTGAGCGCATTGGTCACCGCGCCCGAAACGAGATAATCCGCCATCTGCTCGGCAACCTGAAGCGCCACGTTCTCCTGCGCTTCGGTCGTCGAGGCGCCGAGATGCGGCGTCGCGACGACGTTGGGATGGCCGAACAACAAGTTCTCCTTCGCCGGCTCGACCGGAAAGACATCGATCGCGGCGCCCGCAACCTGACCCGAATCGAGCGCCGCCTTGAGATCGGCTTCGACAACCAAGCCGCCGCGCGCGCAATTGACAAGACGCACGCCCTTTTTTGTTTTGGCCAGCGCCTTGGCATCGATGATATTGCGCGTCGCGTCGGTCAGTGGCGTGTGCAAGGTGATGAAATCGGCGCGCGTCAGCAGCTGGTCGAGCTCGACCTTCTCGACACCGAGCGACACCGCGCGCTCGGGCGACAGAAATGGATCGTAGGCGACGACCTTCATCTTGAGCCCGATGGCGCGGTCGGCGACCACCGAGCCGACGTTACCGCAGCCAACGACGCCAAGCGTCTTGCCGGTGAGCTCGACGCCCATGAATTTGGCTTTTTCCCATTTCCCGGCTTGGGTCGAGCGATCGGCGGCCGGCAACTGCCGCGCCAAGGCCAGCATCAGCGCGATGGCGTGCTCGGCGGTGGTGATCGAATTGCCATAGGGCGTGTTCATCACGACGATGCCGCGCTGTGTCGCGGTGCCGACGTCGATGTTGTCGACGCCGATACCGGCGCGGCCGATCACCTTGAGTTTCTTGGCGACTTCGATGACCGGTTTGGTGACCTTGGTCGCCGAGCGCACGGCCAAGCCGTCGAACTCGCCGATGACTTGCTTGAGCTCGTCCGGCGTCAGCTTGGTGTTGACGACGGTTTCGACGCCGCGTTCCTTGAAGACGGCCACGGCGCGCGGGCTCAGCTCGTCGGAAATCAGGACCTTGGGCATGGCGGCGCCGTGCCTTTAAGCCGCCGCGGCTTGCCGGACCTCGGCAAAGGCCCAATCGAGCCACGGCAAAAGCGCTTCGACATCGCGCGTCTCGATCGTCGCACCGCACCAGATGCGCAGACCGGGCGGCGCATCGCGATGACCGGCAATGTCGTGTGCGACGCCCTCGGCATCGAGCAGCGTCTCGATTCGTTTCACCTGGGCGCGCTGCGCGTCAAGCGCCAGGCGCAAGAACCATTCGTCGACGACCTTGAGGCACACCGAGGTGCAGGAGCGGATCTTGGAATCTTCGACCAGGAACGCGATCCACTTGGATTTCGCAACCCAGCGGCCGATGGCGGCAAGATTGGCTTCGCTGCGGGCCTTGAGTGCGGTGAGGCCGCCGACGGATTCGGCCCATTTGAGGCCATCGATCGCATCTTCGACCGCCAGCATCGACGGCGTGTTGATGGTCTCTTCGTGGAAGATGTTCTCGGCGAATTTGCCTTTGCTGGTGAGCCGGAAAATCTTCGGCAATGGCCACGTCGGCTTGTAAGTCTCGAGCCGCTCGACCGCGCGCGGGCTGAGCGCGAGCATACCGTGTGCCGCCTCGCCGCCCAAAACCTTCTGCCATGACCAGGTGACGACATCGAGCTTCGGCCACGGCAAGTCCATAGCGAACACCGCGGATGTCGCGTCGCAGATCGTCAATCCTTTGCGATCGGCCTTGATCCAGTCACCGTTCGGAATGCGCGCGCCGGACGTCGTGCCGTTCCAGGGAAAGACCACGTCGCGATCGGTATCGACTTTGGCGAGATCGGGGATCGTGCCGTATGGCGCGCGCATGACGCGCAGATCGGCAAGCTTCAGCTGCTTCTCGACATCGGTCGCCCAGCCCTCGCCGAATACTTCCCATGCCAACAGATCGACGCCGCGCACACCCAGCAGCGACCACATCGCCATCTCGACCGCGCCGGTATCGGACGCGGGCACGATGCCCAGGCGATAATCCTGCGGCACGCCGAGAAGACGGCGCGAGCGGTCGACCACCTCTTTCAGCTTGGCCTTGCCCGGTTTCGAGCGGTGCGAACGGCCGAACAGGCCGGCGGACAGCACCGACACGCTCCAGCCTGGACGCTTGGCGCACGGGCCCGATGAAAATGACGGATTAGTGGGCCGGGAATTCGGCTTCATAAATCTATTCCTTCCAGAATAGCCGCGCCCCGTTGGGGGGGCGTGTCCCGCCGATGAAGCTAGGGGAGCGGCGGTGATGCGTCAACTTAAGTTGCTCAACGGGACGGCATACGCCGATGCGCCGGAGTGTTAGCATTGCAATACAAAGGGCGATGCCGTTGCACCGGGGGGAGCTGATGATCTTCCGGCAACTATTTGACAGCGAATCAAGCACCTATACTTACGTGCTTGCATCGCGGCACGGCGGTGAGGCGTTGATCATCGACCCGATACTCGACCGTGTCGAGCGGTACCTCCAGCTGTTGCACGAACTCGACCTCAACCTCGTCAAGGCAATCGACACGCATATCCACGCCGACCATATCAGCGGCATGGGCGCGCTGCGCGACCGCACGCACTGCGTCACCGTCATGGGCCAGGAGACGCAGGCCGACGTGGTCTCAATTCGGGTTGCGGACGGCGATAACGTCGACATCGAGGGGCTAAGTCTGACCGCGATCCACACTCCTGGCCACACGCCGGATTCCTATAGCTTCCTCGCGGGCGACCGCGTTTTCACCGGTGATACGTTGCTCATCCGCGGCACCGGCCGCACCGATTTCCAGGGCGGCGACGCTCGCGCCCAATACAATTCAATCTTCAACAAGCTGCTTAAGCTGCCCGACGAGACGCTGGTCTATCCGGCGCATGACTACAAGGGGGAGACGGTTTCCACGATTGGTGAGGAGCGCGCCTTCAACCCGCGCCTCAAGGCTCGTTCGGCCGAGGAATACGCTGCGATAATGGCCGAGTTAAAGCTCGCCAATCCCAAGATGATGGACGTGGCGGTCCCCAAGAACGTGCGCGTCGGTCTCGCACAGGAGAAACTTCTCGCCGAGGGTTTCGGCATCGTCGCGGCGGACGCCTTGGCGCTGCCGAGCCAACCCGGTGTGGTGCTGATCGACCTGCGCGAGACGCGCGAGCGCCAGCAACATCGCGCGATCGCCGGCGCGTTGCACGCGCCCTATCGCGACCTCGCGGCCAACGTCAATCCAGGCGGTATGCTGTTCGAGTTGTCGCGCGCGACGGGGCGCAAGCTGGTGTTCTATTGCGCTTTCGGCGAGCGCTCGGCGATGGCGGTGCAGGCCGCACACGCGGCCGGGCTGACGCAAGCGAGCCATATCCACGGCGGCATCGACGCCTGGAAGAAAGCCGGCGGATTGACCGTTGAATGCCGTTAGGCCGGGCGGCGGCGCAGCAGATGCATGGCAGTGTAAGTCAGCACGGCCTCGTCGTTCTGATTCAGATAGCGGTAAGCGCCGCGCATGATGCCGCGATCGGGTTTCGACTGCGACGGACGGCTCTCGACCACCTCCATCTCGACCCGCAGGGTGTCGCCGGGCCGCACCGGCTTGAGCCAGCGCAGCTCGTCGAAACCGGGCGAGCCCATGCTGGCCGCGGCGAAAATACCGGTGTCCCAGATCAACCGGAAGCCGATCGCCAGTGTCTGGAAGCCGCTGGCGATCAGGCCGCCGTAGAGGCTGCTTTTGGCTTTTACCGGATCGAGGTGAAAGGGCTGCGGGTCGTAGAGCTTGGCGAACCCGACGATCATATCTTCGGTGACGGTCTTGGTCGCCGTCGCGAATTTGTCGCCGACCTTGAAATCATCGAAATAACGGTCGGCCATCGCCTGCTCTCCCCACTGCCGCGCGCGACAATCTAACTCAGCGCCGATCGATGGTGAACGCGCGTTCCGAACGGGTCAGGCCTATGTGCGGGTAATAGCTCATCGCCTTGGGCGCCGACAGCAGGATCAATGTGGCGTCGGGACCGGCGATGGCATGCGTGCGGCGGATCAGCTCTTGGCCGATGCCGCGCCGCTGCCAGGCAACATCGACAGCCAGGTCCGAGAGATAGCAGCAATAAGCGAAATCGGTCACCGCGCGCGACACGCCAACGAGCACGCCCTTGGCGTCGCGCGCGCACAGCCGGATATCGGCGTGCGCGAGCATGCGACCGATGCGGCCGCGGTCGTCGACCGGCCGTCGTTCGGCCAAGGTCGAGCGGCGCAGTACGTCGATGAACTCATCGACGCCGAGCGCGGGCTCGTCGGTGTAGGCGATGGCGTCTTGCATGCTTGCCTTTCGTTTTGCGTTGTGGCGGCGGCGCGTGGCCCAGCGGTCCACGGCCGCTCCCCAATCCGGGTGCGTTGCGGATCGCCTGCTGAACGAAAGCATGCGCCCGTTCAACCGCCGGCCGCAGCGCCAGACCCTGCGCCAAGCCGACGGCGACCGCCGAAGCGTAGGTACAACCGGTACCATGCGTCGCGCGCGTTTTTTGCCGCCGTGCCTTGAGCAAAAAGCTGTCCTTCGGCGTCGCGACGAGATCGATCAACGTATCGCCCGGCAAATGACCGCCCTTCACCACCACCGCCCGCGCGCCGAGGCGGAGAAGCGCGTCGGCGGCGCGGCGCATGCCGTCGAGATCGGCGACGGTGAGGCCGGTCAGCATCGCCGCCTCCGGAATGTTGGGCGTCACTACCGCGGCCCGGGCAATGAGGCGGCGTTTCATCCGTTCGACGCCGGGCTCGTCGAGCAGCACGGCGCCGCTGGTGGACGCGATCACCGGATCGACGATGAGCGGCATCTTGGACGCGGCTTTTTCGAGGGCGTCGGCAACGGCCTCGACCACCGCCGCGTCGACCAGCATGCCGGTTTTCACCGCATCGGCGCCGATATCGGCGAGCGCGGTTTCGATCTGGCGGCGCACGAAATCGGGGCCGACGGGCAGCACCCCAGCAACGCCGAGTGTGTTCTGAGCGGTCAGTGCGGTAATGGCGGTGGTGGCATAGCCGCCCAGCGCCATGACGGTCTTGAGATCGGCCTGAATGCCCGCACCGGCCGAGGAATCCGAACCGGCGACGATGAGCACGCGGCCGGTCATTCGGCCGCGCTTTCCTCCGCGCGTCCCGCCGCGGTCACCGCCGCGGCAACGCTGTCGACGATTTCGGCCACCAGCGCCTGATCCTCGCCTTCGGCCATGATGCGGATCAGCGGCTCGGTGCCGGATTTGCGCACCAGTAGGCGCCCAGCTTTGCCGAGACGCCGTTCGCCGGCGACGATCGCCGCCTTGACGGGGCCGTCGTCGAGCAGATTGACGCCGTTGACGCGCACGTTGCGCAGCAGCTGCGGCACCGGTTCGAATACCTTGCAGACCTGGCTCGCCGGCGCGCGGGTCTCGACGATCGCAGCCAGCACCTCGAGCGCCGCGATCAGACCATCGCCGGTCGTCGAATAGTCGCCCAGGATGATATGGCCCGATTGCTCGCCGCCGAGATTACTGCCGATGCGGCGCATGGTCTCGACGACGTAACGGTCGCCGACCTGCGTGCGTGTCACCGCGACGCCCTTGCCGGCGAGATGGCGCTCGAAGCCCAAATTCGACATCACCGTCGCGACCAGCCCCGTTTTCGCCAGCCGGCTGCCGCGATGCCAGTTCAATGCGATCAACGCCATGAGTTGATCGCCATCGAGGATGCGGCCGTGCTCGTCGGCCATGATCAAGCGATCGGCGTCACCGTCGAGCGCGATACCGAGGTCGGCGCCGTGCGCCACGACCGCCTCTTGCATGGTCTCAGGCGCGGTCGTGCCGCATTTGCGATTGATATTGAGGCCATCGGGCGTAACGCCGATCGGCACCACTTCGGCGCCGAGTTCCCACAGCACCGTCGGCGCGACCTTGTATGCGGCACCGTTGGCGCAATCGACCACGACCTTGAGACCGTCGAGCCGCAAACGCTTGGGGAAGGTGTTCTTGACGAATTCGATATAGCGGCCGCCGGCGTCGTCGAGCCGCTTGGCGCGGCCGAGCCCCTTCGAGCTCGCACGCTGATCGGCGGCACGGTCGAACGCCGCCTCGATCTGCACCTCGATCTCGTCGGAGAATTTGAAGCCATCCGGGCCAAACAGCTTGATGCCGTTGTCCTCGAACGGATTATGCGAGGCCGAAATCATGACACCCAGATCGGCGCGCAACGAGCGGGTCAGCATGGCGATCGCCGGCGTCGGCAGCGGGCCGACCAGCACCACGTCCATGCCCATGGCGATGAAGCCCGAAGTCAGCGCCGGCTCGATCAAATAGCCCGACAGCCGCGTGTCCTTGCCGATGACAGCAAGATGGCGGTGGTCGCCGCGGCGCAGCACGAGGGCCGCCGCCATCGCCACCTTGAGGGCGATGTCGGCCGTCATCGGCTCGCGATTGGCGGTGCCGCGGATACCGTCGGTACCGAACAGCTTGCGCGTCGTCGGCTTCACCATGCCCCCTGGCGCGCGGGACGGCTCAGCCGCCCGGCTGCGGTTCCGGCTCGATACCGCCGGCCGGCTTGTCGCGGCCTGCGGGCGGCACGGACGGGCGCCGTCCGGGCGTCGGCTTGGTCGGCTCTTCGAGCGCCGGACCGGTGTCGCGCACGATCTTCTCGCCGCGGATGACGCGGCGGATTTCATCCGCGCTCAGCGTCTCGAACTCGAGCAGGCCCTTGGCAAGCGCGTGCAGCTCGTCGATATGGCTCGTGAGCGTCTCTCGCGCGCGCTTCTCGCCTTCCTCGACGATACGGCGGATTTCCTCGTCGATCACCTTGGCGGTGGCGTCGGAGATGTTCTTGCGCTGCGTCACCGAATGGCCGAGGAAAACTTCTTCCTCGTTGTCGCTGTAGCGCAACGGCCCAAGTTTGTCCGAGAACCCAAATTCAGTGACCATGCGACGCGCCAGATTGGTCGCGCGCCGAATGTCGTCGGCAGCGCCGGTCGTCACTTTCTCAGGGCCGAAGATCAGCTCTTCCGCGACGCGGCCGCCGAACAAGCTGGTCACCATCGCCTCGAGCTCCTTGCGCGACTGGCTGTACTTATCGCGTTCCGGCAGGAACATGGTGATGCCGAGCGCCCGGCCGCGCGGAATGATCGTCACTTTGTGCAGCGGCTCGTGACCTTCGGTGTAGAGCATGACCAGCGCATGACCGCCTTCGTGATACGCGGTCAGCTTCTTCTCGTCCTCGGTCATGACCATGGAGCGCCGCTCGGCGCCCATCATCACTTTATCCTTGGCCTGTTCGAACTCGGCCATGGTGACCGAGCGCTTGCCCTTGCGGGCCGCCATCAGCGCCGCCTCGTTGACGAGGTTGGCGAGATCGGCGCCCGAGAAACCAGGCGTGCCGCGGGCGATGATGCGCGGGTCGACATCCGACGCCAGCGGCACCTTACGCATATGAACCTTGAGGATTTTTTCGCGGCCGACAACGTCCGGATTGGGCACGACGACCTGGCGGTCGAAGCGACCGGGCCGCAAGAGCGCCGGGTCAAGCACGTCGGGCCGGTTGGTGGCGGCGATCAGGATCACGCCCTCGTTCGCCTCGAAGCCATCCATTTCGACGAGCAACTGATTGAGCGTCTGTTCGCGTTCGTCGTTGCCGCCGCCGAGACCCGCGCCGCGATGACGGCCGACGGCGTCGATCTCGTCGATGAAGATAATGCACGGCGCGTTCTTCTTGCCCTGCTCGAACATGTCGCGCACGCGCGACGCGCCGACGCCGACGAACATCTCGACGAAGTCGGAGCCCGAAATCGTGAAGAACGGCACGTTCGCCTCGCCGGCGATGGCGCGCGCAAGCAGCGTCTTGCCGGTGCCCGGCGGGCCGACCAGCAGCACGCCTTTCGGAATCTTGCCGCCGAGGCGCTGGA
>JAGWIH010000047.1 GCA_028866355.1 Alphaproteobacteria bacterium | reverse complement strand
TTCCCCAACGTCTTGGCCGAGGCGATGGCGTACGGCTTGCCGATCGTCGCCCGGCGCCTCGAAGGCGTCACCGATTTCGTGCTGGCGGACGGCGATACGGGACTGCTGTTCGATACGCCGGCCGAATACCGCGCGCTCCTTCACCGGGTCGAATCGGACGACGCCCTGGCCGAGCGGCTCGGCCGCAACGCCCGGGCCAAGGCGGCCAGCGACTACTCGATGGCTGCAGTCGCCAAGACCTACGCCGCCCTCTATCGGACAGTCCTAACGATCGCTTAATGGCGCCGCGCCTATACTTCGGCGTGGAATCGCAGATCCAAGAATATATCGACGTCGGTACGCTGACGAACGAAGCGCTCCAACGCCTGCACGACGAATGGCGGAGCCGCAGCCGCGGCCGGCTTTTTCCCGCGCGTGCCGATTTCGATCCCGCGGAGATGAGCTACATTCTCGGCAACCTTTCGCTGGTCGAAGTGCGCCGGCATCCGCTCCGTTTCTTCTTCCGCGTGCATGCGAGCAACGTCGCTGCGCGCGTCGGCTTCGACATGACGCGCAAATTCCTCGACGAAAGCCCCGACGCCCGATTCCGGTCCGTGATCCTCGATCACTACCTGCGCACGCTCGATGAACGCCGCCCGATCGCCGCCCGCCACGAGCAGGAGGTCACCGATCGCACCGTGCTCAACTGCGAAGCCTTGGCGCTGCCACTGGCGCATGACGGCGAAAACATCGACATGGTGATGACCGGCGTGAGCTGGCGCTAACGGCGCACGCTGAAACGGACGAGAAGGCTTGACGGGCGTGTGCCCCTCGCCAACCATCGACCTTCAAGGCGCCAAACAGGCCACGTAAAGAGCCGCGCCGCAGGGAGGAAGGCATGACCGCCGACGGGTCGGCCGATTCGGCGCCACGCGTCGCCATTCCACGCGATTTCAACGCCGCCGTCGATCTGCTCGATCGGAATATGGCGGCCGGACGCGGCAACAAGCTCGCTTTTGTCGACGACCGCAACAGCCTGACCTATGCCCAGCTCGCCGAGCGTGTCGACCGCGTTGCCGGCGCATTGCGTCGTCTGGGCGTCCAACCCGAGCAGCGCGTCATGCTGTGCCTGCTCGATACGGTGGACTTCCCGGCGGCGTTCCTTGGTGCGATCAAGGCCGGCATCGTGCCGGTGCCGGTGAACACGCTGCTGACGCCCGCCGACTATGAATTCATGTTGCGCGACAGCCGCGCCCGCGCGCTTATCGTGTCCGACGCGCTCTATGACAAGCTCGCGCCGGCGTTGGTGAATCAACCGGCGCTCGAGCATGTCGTCATCGCCGGCGCGACGCCGGCCGGCCGCCTGTCCTTCACGACGCTGCTCGCCGAGGCGCCGGCCAAAGCGCCGGCGACGGCAACCACCTGCGACGATATCTGCTTCTGGCTCTATTCGTCGGGCTCGACCGGCGCTCCCAAGGGCGCGATGCATCTGCACGCGCATCTGACGCTGACCGCCGAGCTCTACGCCAAGCCGGTGCTCGGCATCCGCGACAGCGACATCGTCTATTCGGCGGCGAAGCTGTTCTTTGCCTATGGTTTGGGCAACGCGCTGACCTTTCCCATGGCCGTGGGCGCCACGTCGATCTTGCTGGCGGAGCGGCCGACGCCTGCGTCCGTCATCCGCGTGCTGCGCCAGAAGAAACCCACCATCTTCTACGGCGTGCCAACGCTCTATGCCGCGCTACTCGCGAGCAGCGACCTGCCGCAGCGCGGCGAGCTGGCGCTGCGGCGCTGCGTTTCGGCTGGCGAGGCGCTGCCCGAGGATATCGGCAAGCGCTGGACCGAACGGCTTGGCGTCGAGATCCTGGACGGCATCGGCTCGACCGAAATGCTGCACATTTTCCTCTCCAACCGTCCGGGGGAAGTTCGCTACGGCACGACGGGCGTGCCGGTGCCCGGCTACGCGATTCGCTTGGTCAACGAAGACGGCACGCCGACCAAAGACGGCGAGATCGGCGAGCTTCAGGTCGCCGGCCCGACCAGCGCTGCCGGCTATTGGAACAACCGCAGCAAAAGTCGCGAGACCTTTCTCGGCACCTGGACGCGCAGCGGCGACAAATACTCGCGCGACGCACAGGGTTACTACACCTATGGCGGCCGCACCGACGACATGCTGAAGGTCAGCGGCATGTACGTCTCGCCCTTTGAGGTTGAGGCTACGCTAATGACGCACGCCGACGTGCTCGAAGCGGCGGTGATCGGCCGCGCCGACGATCAGAAACTGGTCAAGCCCAAGGCCTTTGTCGTGCTCAAGCCGGGCACGAACGGGTCGCCGGCGCTCGCCGAAGCATTACAGACGCATGTCAAATCGCGGCTGGCGCCGTATAAATATCCGCGCTGGATCGAATTCGTCGGCGAACTGCCGAAAACCGCCACCGGCAAGATTCAGCGCTTCAAACTGCGCGAGCGCGAGCGCACGTGACGAACGCGAAGACAGGATTGTTGTCGTACCATTTCGGAACCTGACGTGCCGTTCGTCGAGATCAACCGCCACCGCATCGAATATGCCGAAATCGCCGCGCGGCGCGACGGCACGCCGACGCTGGTGCTACTGCACGAAGGTCTCGGCTCGGTCGCCTTGTGGCGCGATTTCCCGGCCAAGCTCGCCGCCGCCACCGGCTGCCGGACCGTCACTTATTCGCGCTGGGGCTACGGTAAATCCGACCGATTCAGCGGCCCGCGCGACCCCCGCTACATGCATGTCGAAGCGCTCGACGAGTTGCCGGCGTTGCGGACGGCTTTGGCGATCGACAATCCGGTTCTGATCGGCCACAGCGACGGCGCCTCGATCGCGCTGATTCACGCCGGCAGCGGCCGGTGGCCGGTACGCGGCCTTGTCCTCGAGGCGCCCCATGTCTTTGTCGAGGACGTCTCCATCATCGGCATCGAAGAGGCGAAATACGCCTACGAGGATTCCGACCTGAAGCGCCGCCTGGCGCCCTATCACGCCGACGTCGAAAGCGTGTTCCGCGGCTGGAACGACATCTGGCTGTCGCCGCAATTTCGCGCCTGGAACATCGAGGACTGCCTGCCGGGCGTGACCCGTCCGGTGCTGGCGATCCAAGGCATCGACGACCAGTACGGTACCGTGGCGCAGATCAACGCGGTCGCGCGCGGCGTCAAAGGGCCCTTCGAGAAATTATTGCTCGAGGATTGCATGCACGCGCCGCACCGCGACCAGGAGAATGACACGCTCGCGGCGATGGTCGGCTTCATCGCGACGTTGTAGGTTGCGGTCGGGAGAAAAACGCATGCTTGAAACCACCACCGCCGGCAGCCTTCCGAAACCCGCCTGGCTTGCCCAACCCAAGATGCTGTGGGCGCCGTGGGCAGCCGAAGGCGACGCGCTCGAACAAGCCAAGCGCGACGCGACGGTGCTCGCGATCAAGGAACAGGAGGACGCCGGCATCGACATCGTCACCGACGGCGAGATGGCGCGGCAGCACTTCGTCCACGGCTTCCTTGCCAACATCGCCGGCATCGATTTCGGCAAGCGCGTGAAGATGGGCATCCGCGACAACCGCTATGTCGCGGAAGTGCCGACGGTGACCAGCGAACTGAAGCGCAAAGGCAGCGTGCACCGGATGGAGGCGACGCTGGCCCGCGCCCACACGCGGCACAAGCTCAAATTCACGCTGCCGGGACCGATGACCATCGTCGACACCATAGCCGATCAGTTCTACGGCGATCGTACCAAGATGGCGATGCGCTTCGCCGAGCTTCTCAACGAGGAAGCGCGCGAGCTCGACGCCATCGGCGTCGACGTCATCCAGTTCGATGAGCCCGCCTTCAACGTCTATATGCGCGAGGTGCAGGAGTGGGGCGTGGCGGCGCTCGAGCGCGCGGCGCAAGGGCTCAAAGCCAAGACCTGCGTCCATATCTGCTACGGCTACGGCATCAAGGCGAACATCGACTGGAAGGCGAGCCTCGGCAGCGAATGGCGCCAATACGAGGCGATCTTCCCGGCGCTCGCCAAGAGCAAGATCGGCCAGATCTCGCTCGAATGCATCCACTCGAAAGTGCCGGTGAGTCTTCTGGGCCTGCTCAAGGGCAAGCAGATCCTGCTCGGCGCCATCGACGTCGCCACCGACCGCATCGAGACGCCGGACGAGATCGTGTCGGTCTTGAAGACCGCCCTGCCCTATGTCGCGCCGGAGAATCTGCAGCCATGCACCAATTGCGGCATGGCGCCGCTCGACCGCACGATCGCTTACGCCAAACTCGCGGCGCTGGCGAAAGGCGCGCAGAAATTGAAGGCTGAACTCGGCGGCTGACGTCTACGGCGTGGCGCCGGCGCGGACGTGGATTACCGCCGTGTCGTCGGCGTAAACCCGCTTCCAGCCCGCCAAGTGATCCATCAGCGTCACCGCCGGAGTTTTGGCGGCGAACAGCGTCCAGGTCGCGTGATATTGGTCGAGCATCGCCGGCAGCTCGCCGGTGACGCCGCGCGTCGCCTCGACATAGCGTTTGATGAAAGCGTCGCCGTACATGTCGGCGCGGCCGTCGATGAACGGCTTTATGCCGCTGAAGATGAGATAGCCGCCGAAGCCATAATCGTTGAATACCGGGCCGGTGAGATCGTGGGCGGCGGCGAAATTGAGCGCGGCTGACGGCGTATAGGCGTCGGGCTTGCGCACCAGCGGCGCATGCGCGAAGAGCGCCGCCAGCGCCACGGCAACCAAGCCAACGACGACCGCGCCGCGCACACTCGCGCCGCCCGCCAGATCGGCGAGCACGCCATCGAGCGCCGCGGCGTGGTGCCGCCGTGACCGGTTGCGGATGAACGCGCCGACGGCAGGCGCCACGAGCAAGGGAGCAATCAAGCCAAGCACCTCCGCCTGACGTCGGTGGGCCAGGCTCATATGCAACAGAAGCAGCAGCATCGCGATGCGCGTCAGCGGCAGCTTGACGCCGAAACCCAGCGCCAACGCCAGCGCGACGACGAGCCAGATTTCGAGCGGCTGGACCGTCTGGAAATTCGGGCTCTGCCATTCGACCAGCACCGACAGCGCGAACTTCATGCTCAGGAGGTGGAACGGCAGCCACCAGCCTGCGAAGCCGTTGGGCGTGAGCAATGACGCCGCCAGCGATACCACGCCGAACGTGCCCCATTGCTTGATGACGACAAGGCGCGCCGCACGATTGGGCGCCGCCAGCAGCGCTTCGCCGGCGAACAGCGCCGCGAACACAAGGCCGAACATGTAGCCGCCTTGCAGGTTGGCCCAGAGCGCCATCAACGCGGCAAGCCATAGCGGCGGTGCCCGGTCACGCGCGCGCGCGTCAACCAACGCCGCAAACCACAGCACCATGATCGGCAGCGTCAAGATGTGCGGCCGCGCCAGCAGGTGCGCAAGGATCAGGCCCCACGCCGCCGCCACCGCCGCCAGCGCGTGCACCGGCTCGAGCCAACGCAGCAACGCGCGCGTCAGGATCGCCAGGGTCGCCGCCAACGACAGCGCGGTGATTAAAACGAGGCCGTTCCAGCCCCAGCCGTCATAGAGCGGCGCGAAGATTGTTTCGGCCAGCCATTCGTGTGGAACCCACGGCGCGCCGGCCTTGGAATAGGAAAAAATATCCGCGTGCGGCACCGCGTGATGCGCGAGAATCCACCGGCCGACGACGATGTGCCAATAGGTGTCGGGATCGCCCAGCAAGCCCGACGCGTTTGCCAGGACGGTGACGAACACCGCCAGCGCCACCAACAGCGGTAGCGAGACGCCAAACCGGCTCTTCGCCGCCGGCAGCGATGCGGTGACCGCCATGGCCGGGAATTAAGCGCAAATATGGTTAATGAAGGCTTGCCGCGCCTTGCCTTCGCAGCCCGGATTCTTACACTAACCCTATGCCCGATAACCCGCGAATCGGCCGCCAAGACCTGTTTCCGCCGATCGAGCCTTACCAGAACGGCCTGCTGGCGCTGGATGGGCTCCACACCATGTACTGGGAGCAATCGGGCAATCCGGCCGGTCTGCCGGCGGTATTTTTGCACGGTGGTCCG
The DNA here is from genome assembly GCA_028866355.1 of Alphaproteobacteria bacterium. Lineage (GTDB taxonomy): Bacteria > Pseudomonadota > Alphaproteobacteria > ATCC43930 > CGMCC-115725 > REEB95. The sequence continues at coordinate 4,740 of JAGWIH010000047.1, read as the reverse complement.
GGCGCCGGCGCGACGCCGACGCATCGGCGGTTCTTCGATCCAGCGGTCTATCGCATTGTCGTGTTCGACCAGCGCGGCGCTGGCCGATCAACGCCGCTGGGCGAGACCCACGACAACACGCTGCGCCACCTCGTCGCCGACATCGAGCGACTGCGTATTCATCTCGGCATCGAGCGCTGGGTGGTCTTCGGCGGCTCATGGGGCTCGACCCTGGCGCTGGCCTATGCCCAGGCGCATCCCGACCGCTGCGGCGGCCTCGTGCTGCGCGGCATTTTCCTGTGCCGGCAAAGCGAGATCGACTGGTTCCTGTATGGCATGCGCACCGTCTTTCCCGAAGCGTGGCGCAATTTTTCCGGATTCATTCCCGAGGCCGAGCGCACCGATCTGCTCGCCGCCTATATGCGGCGGCTGATGGACGCGACGCCATCGGTGCACATGCCGGCAGCGCGCGCCTGGAGCACCTATGAAGGCGTGTGCTCGACCCTACTTCCGAGCCCGGATACCGTCGCGGCGTTCGGCGAGGACCGCATGGCGTTGGGGCTGGCGCGAATCGAAGCGCACTACTTCCACCATCACGTGATCAAGCCGCCGAACGATCTGGTCGCTCATGTCGACCGCATCCGGAACGTGCCGGCGATCATCGTCCAGGGCCGTTATGACATGGTATGCCCGGTGATCAGCGCCGACGAGCTGCATCGCGCCTGGCCCGACGCGCAATACGTCGTCGTGCCCGACGCCGGTCATTCGGCGATGGAACCGGGCATCCGCGCCGAGCTTGTCGCGGCGACGGAGCGGATGAAGCGCCGCCTGTAGGAAGGGTTGCCGGTTGGCGGCCTTGCCCTTTGCCGCCAAGGCTTTAAGATGCCGCCGTCGCGCCGGTCGGGGGAGAAATCGCGCATGACGGGACGATGGATTGCCGCGCTCGGCGCGCTATCGCTGGCGATGTGCCTAAGCGCTGGGAGTGCGCGCGCGGACTGGCTTTCCGATCTTACCGGCCCCAAAGAGCCGGGCCTGCTGTCGCTCGGCGGCGGCATGTACGATTTCCTGCACAACAACAAGGCGGTCGAGGGCCGCGCCGAATACGATTTCGGGCGCGGCTACTATTTCATCAAGCCGATGATTGGTGTCTTCGGCACCAACAAGAAATCCGTTTATGGTTACGGCGGATTCTATTTCGATTTGCATTTCGGCCGGCACTTCGTGTTGGTGCCGAACGCCGCCGTCGGCTATTACCACCGTGGCCACGGCAAGAACCTCGGCGAAGCGTTCGAGTTCAAGACCGGCGCGCGCTTCGATTACCGCTTCGAGGACGCGTCGCGCATCGGCATCGCCTTCGACCACATCTCCAACGCCGGCTTCAGCAAGACGAACCCCGGCGAAGAGAATATTTTGCTGATGTTCTCGTTGCCGCTCGGCAACTGGTAGATCTATTCGCGCGCGTGGCGCGAACCCAACCCTTTCGGCAAGCGTAACGCCAACAGCAACGCCAGCAGCGAGAACGCGCCGGTCGCCCAGAACACGCCATGCAGGCCGACAGCCAACGCGCTGTCGAGCCGCGCGAGCTCGGCCGTGGGCAGCGCGCCGCGCAGCGCCGGCGTCATCAGCCGGTCGACCATTGTCTCGCCGGCGCCGATGCGCGCCGCCAGCACCGAATTGAGGATGCCGCCGAAGATCGCGACGGCGACCGACTGCCCGACCATGCGGAGGAAAACGTTGACCGACGTCGCCGTGCCGCGGCGCTGGAATTCGACGCTGTCCTGCGCCGCAACGATGTACGTCGTATTGCACAGACCCATGCCGATGCCGATGACCAAAGCGCCGCTTGCGGCCCACAGCGCGCCGTGCGTCGGATTGAGCAGAATCAGAATCGCGCTGCCCGCGACCAGCGCGCCGCCACCCCAACCCGCCAAGGCGCGATACGAAGCGCGCGCCGCGACCGGCAAATGTCCCATCAGAATGGTAGTCAGCGACCAGCTCAGCGACATCGCGGTCAGGGCAAATCCGGCGACTACCGCGTTACGGCCCATCACGCCCTGGACGTAGGTCGGCACGAAGGCGTTGACGCCGATGAGCGAGCCGCCGATGGCGAAGGCGGCGATATTCGAGGCAGCCACCGCCGGTATCCGCCACAGATCGGGCGGCATCATCGGTTCGGCGCTGCGCCGCTCGCTGAAGCCGAAGGCGACGAGGGCAAGCACGGCCACTGCGGGCAGGCCGACGCGCAGAACGTCAGAGAGATGGGCCCACTGAATCAACGCCAGCATCAGCGCGCCGCTGCCGACTGTCAGGAGCGTCGCACCGAGATAGTCGATGCTGTGCTGCCGGTGACGCCGGTTTTCACGCAAGGCGACGCCAAAGAGCGCGAGGCAGACCGCGCCAATCGGCAAATTGACCCAGAACACCGCTGCCCAGGTCACGTGCTCGACCAGGAACGCCCCCAGCAGCGGGCCGCTGACCGCGGCGATGCCCCACACGCCCGATAGATAGCCTTGGGCGCGCGTGCGTGCCGCGCCGGGATAAACGTCGCCGACGACCGTCGTCGCAATCGGCACGATTGCGCCGGCGCCGAGCCCCTGCAACGCACGGAAGGCAATCAACATCACCATGTTGCGGGCAAAGCCGCACAGGCCGGAGCCGACGAGGAACAACAGCGTACCCGCCACGAAAACGCGCTTGCGCCCGTGCAGATCGGCCAACCGGCCATAGATCGGTATCGTCACCGCCTGGGTGAGCAAATAGACGGCAAACACCCAGCTGAACAGATGAAAACCGCCCAAATCGGAGACGATGCTGGGCAACGCCGTGGCAACGATGGTGCTTTCGACGGCCGCCATGAACATGCCGGCCATCGCCGCACCGAGCACGGTGCGGCGGCGGGCGGCGCTCATCGCCGGCGCAGTTGGACGATCTTCGCGAACGGCATCCATCGGCGGGCGAGGCTTTAACAGATTGCCGCGCCGACCGGCACCCGGCATTTGCGACGGGGCGCCATGCCGGCCGCGCCGTCCAATTCAGCGCGGCGTGGCTTCGCCGCCTTCGACCATGATGGTTTCGACCTCGCCCGCGCCTTTGCGGCGGAAGGCGGCGGCCTCGTCATATTCCTTCGACGTGAAACAGGCGACGCCCTGCTCGAAGCTGGGAAACTCGATGACCACGAAGCGGTGGAATTTCTGCGGGCCCTCCATGATCTGGTAACGCCCGCCGCGCGCCAGCACCTTGCCGCCGTACTTGGCGAGAATTGCCGGAACCCGATCCGTGTATTTCTTGTATTCGACCGGATCGATGATCCGCGAACGCGCCACCCAATAAGCCGGCATACCGCTTTCTCCTCGTGGTTAATTTCCGCAAACCCTAATTTGCGGTAAGTATAGTCATCTGCAGGCGACAGTCAAAACGGCAGAGAACCTCGGCCACACATGGATAATTATAAGTAATACTAAGCATTATTAAGCACTATATTTGATGTATAGTTAATTAATACTTGATTTTTATTCGATATTTCTTGTGATTTTCTAGAAATGCGGTACTTCTGTTTTGCCGCATCAAAAAGCGGCCAAACAAAAGGAGCCTTAAATGTCCGTCCGCCTGTCACGTATCGTTCGCTTCGCCGTCATGACTGCCGGTGTCGCTCTCGTCTCCGCCCCCGCGTTCGCGTGGTACGGCGGCGGCGGCGGCTGCATGAGCGGTTGCGGTGGCACTCCGGTTCCGGAGCCGTCGACCCTCGCCCTCCTCGGCGTCGCCATTCCGGGCGCCGCGGCGTGGATCAAGCACAAGCTGTTCTAATCGAACCCTTGCGGTTCGCTTAGTCCGGTTCTTCTTTTCGGGTTCTTCGACTGGACGGCTCCCTCTCGGAGCCGTCCTTTTATTTTTTACTTCGGCACACCCGCCGTGCGCCAGGCGGCCAGAACGCGATCGACGACGGCCTTGGCTTCGCCCAGATAACGCGTCGGATCGGTCAGCCTGGCAATCGCTTTGGCGTTGAGATGCGCGGTTACGGCCGCATCCTTGGCCAGGATTTCGGCAAGCGGGCGGCCGCGTGTGAGCGCCGCCCGACTGGCGCGCTGTACCAGCTCGTGCGCGACATCGCGGCCGGCGTCTTCGGCCAGCGCCATCATCACGGCCTCCGCGACGATCACGCCATGCGTCGCGTCGAGATTGCGCCGCATCGCCGCCGCGTCGACGCGGAGGCCTTTGGCGATATCCTCGGCATGCGTCAACGCGCCCGAGGTCAGCAGGAAGATCTGTGGCAGAGCCAGCACTTCGCTCTGCCATGCGCCGGTCGAGCGTTCATGGTCGCCGGCTAGCGCCTGGAACATCAGCGGCACCAGCGCATGCACGCCGCGCGCGCAGGCGACGATATAAGCGCTCGCCACCGGATTGCGCTTCTGCGGCAAGGTGCTTGAGCCGCCGCGACCCGCTTCGGCCGGCTCGCCGGCCTCGGCCACTTCCGTCTGGCTCAGCAGGATGAGATCGGTCGCGAATTTCGCCAGACTGCCGCAGACGAGGCCAAGCACCGCGGCGGTTTCGGCCAGCACCTCGCGGTTGGCGTGCCATGGCGCAATCGGCGCGGCGAGACCCAGTTCGCGCGCCAGGCCTTCGGTCACCGCGCGGCCTTTCGTGCCCAGCGAAGCCAAGGTGCCGACGGCGCCGCCGAACTGGACGACCAGCAGACGGCGTTTCAACTCCGCGAGGCGTCGGCGGTGCGCCGCCAACGGCGCCAGCCAGACCGCGCACTTGTAC
>JAGWIH010000353.1 GCA_028866355.1 Alphaproteobacteria bacterium | reverse complement strand
TCGGGCGCGCGCGCCTCGATGCCCGGCATGATGGACACGGTGCTCAATCTCGGCCTCAACGACGTCACCGTCGAAGGCCTGGCGAAGAAAAGCGGCGACGCGCGCTTCGCCTACGACAGCTACCGCCGCTTCATCCAGATGTACGGCCAGGTCGTGCTCGGCGTCGATCATCAGCTGTTCGAGGACCTGCTCGACAACGTCAAGCTCGACGCCGGCAAGCAGCTCGACACCGAGCTGACCGCGGACCAGTGGCACGAGGTCATCGAGGCCTACAAGAAACTGGTCCAGCGCGAACTCAAGAAGCCGTTCCCCCAGGCGCCGGAAGAGCAGCTCTGGGGCGCGATCGGCGCGGTGTTCGGCTCGTGGAACAACCAGCGCGCCATCACCTATCGCCGGCTGCACGGCATTCCGGCGGATTGGGGCACGGCGGTCAACGTTCAGGCGATGGTGTTCGGCAACATGGGCGACGATTGCGCCACCGGCGTCGCGTTTACGAGAAACCCATCGACGGGCGTCAACGAGTTCTACGGCGAATATCTCGCCAACGCCCAAGGCGAAGACGTCGTCGCCGGCATCCGCACGCCGCAGCATCTGACGATTGCCGGCAAAAAAATCACCAAGTCCAAGCTGCCGGCGATGGAAGAGCAGATGCCGAAGGTCTTCGGCGAGTTGCTCAAGGTGCGCGACAAATTGGAATCGCACTACCGCGACATGCAGGACATCGAGTTCACGGTGCAGCGGGGCAAGCTCTACATGCTGCAAACCCGCACCGGCAAGCGCACCGCGCCGGCGGCGCTGAAGATCGCGGTCGATCTCGCCAATGCCGGCGTCATCACGCGCGACGAAGCCGTGCGCCGCGTCGAACCGCAATCGCTCGACCAGCTCTTGCATCCGATGCTCGATCCGGCGGCCAAGCGCGTGATCCTGGCGCGCGGCTTGCCGGCCAGCCCGGGCGCGGCGTCGGGTATCGTCGTCTTCTCGGCCGACGAGGCGGAGGCCAAGGCGGCGAAGGGCACGGCTGTGATCCTGGTGCGCATCGAAACCAGTCCCGAAGACATCCACGGCATGCACGCCGCCAAGGGCATCCTCACCACGCGCGGCGGCATGACCAGTCATGCCGCGGTGGTCGCGCGCGGCATGGGTCGCGCTTGCGTCGCCGGCGCCGCCGATCTGCGCGTCGATTATGCCGCCAAGACGCTCACCGCCAAGGAGACGGTCGTCAAAGCCGGCGAGACCATCACCATCGACGGCTCGACCGGCGAGGTCATGCTGGGATCGGTGCCGACCATCCAGCCCGAGCTGTCGGGCGATTTCGCGATGCTCATGGAATGGGCCGACAAGGTGCGCACCACCGGCGTGCGCGCCAACGCCGACACGCCAACCGATGCGCGCACCGCGAAACGTTTTGGTGCCGAGGGAATAGGTCTTTGCCGCACCGAGCACATGTTCTTCGAGGCCGAGCGCATCGTCGCGGTGCGCGAAATGATCATGGCCGACGATTCCGACGGAAGGAAAAAGGCGCTCGCCAAGCTTCTACCGATGCAGCGCGGCGATTTCGCCGAGCTCTTCCGCATCATGGACGGATTGCCGGTGACCATCCGCTTGCTCGATCCGCCGCTGCACGAATTCCTGCCCAAGACCGACGCCGAAATGCAGGAGATCGCCAAGGCGACCGGCAAGGATCTCGCCACCATCCGCCATCGCGCCCAGATGCTGCACGAAGCCAATCCGATGCTCGGCCATCGCGGCTGCCGGCTCGCCATCACCGCACCTGAGATTTACGAGATGCAGCTACGCGCCATCTTCGAGGCGGCGGCGCTGGTGGCGAAGGAAACCGGCAAGATGCCGGAGCCCGAGGTGATGCATCCGCTGATCGCCACCAAGGCCGAGTTCGATTTTCTGAAAGCGATGACCGACCGCGTCGCCGCCGAGGTGGCGAAAGAAACCGGGGCCAAGCTCAAGTACCTCACCGGCACGATGATCGAGCTGCCGCGCGCCGTACTGCGCGCCGAGGAGATCGCGCAAAGCGCCGAATTCTTCAGCTTCGGCACCAACGATCTGACGCAGAC
>JAGWIH010000352.1 GCA_028866355.1 Alphaproteobacteria bacterium | reverse complement strand
TGTTCTCGGTCAGGCTGCCGTCGTCGAGATCCGGCATGCGCGTCGCCGGATCGATGACGACGTTCTCCAGCACCGTGCCGAAGCGGAAGACCGTGTCGTAGATCTCCGGCTCAGCCTGTTTCGACAAGTTGATGCACTTGGCGTAACAGCCACCTTCGAAATTGAACAGGCCCTTCTGGCTCCAGCCGTGTTCGTCGTCACCGATGAGCGTGCGCGAACTGTCGGCCGACAGCGTCGTCTTGCCGGTGCCCGACAGGCCGAAAAAGATGGCGGCGTCGCCGCGCGGCCCGACATTGGCCGAGCAATGCATCGGCAGCACGTCGCGTCCCGGCAGGACGTAGTTGAGATAGCCGAACACCGACTTCTTGATCTCGCCGGCGTATTCGGTGCCGAGAATCAACACCAGCTTGCGCGCGAAATTGACCGCGACGATGGTGTCCGAACGGATACCGTCGATCTCGTGCATCGCGAACAGCTTCGGCGCATGCAGGATGGTGAAATCCGGCGTGAAGTCGCTCAGCTCGTCGTGCTTCGGGCGGATGAACATGTTGCGCGCAAACAGCGCGTGCCAAGCGCTCGGTGTTACCACGCGGACCTTGAGGCCGAACGCCGGATCGGCGCCGGCGCGCAAATCGTTCACATAGAGCTTGTGGTCCTGATACCAGGCGAGCACGCGGTGATGCAGCTGGTCGAAGGTCGCCGGCGGCAGCTTCTGGTTGATTTCGTTCCAGTCGATGTCCTTGCTCGTCGACGGCTCGTCGACCGTGTATTTGTCCTTCGGCGTGCGCCCGGTGAACGCGCCGGTATAGGCGACGAACGAGCCGCCGGCGCCGAGGAAGCCCTCGCCGTTCCGGATTGCGTGCTCGTAGAGCACCGGAACCGACAGGTTCCAGAACTCGCCGCTCAGATTGCGAAAGCCTTGCTGTTTGAGGCCGAAGCTCGAGGCAAGCGCGAGCGTGGTCTCGGGTGCGTCCTTGGGCACGGTGTTTCCTCCTGGCCGAGGTGACTCCGGTGCCGGCTTATGGGCGACGCGCAATCCCCCTCGCGTCGCGGTGCCGACTTGGCATTAAAAATATCCCGCGGAATGTGACCAATGCAATGTGGGGTTGGCCCACGCACCGTGACCGAATTCTGCCGCAGCGCGGTGCACTGCACACCACGCGCGTCAGCCGCTCTTTCTGACGGATGCTGCGGTGCGGTATTGGTCGCCGGATATTCCGTCGATGCGGCCGAAGCCGGCGACCAGGTGAATCCGCGAGATCGCGAGGCGATAAAGCGCAAAATCCTTGAAGTCAGCATAAGTGGCGGCCGAAGGGTGGCGCGCGACAAACGACGCCTTTGCCGCGGCATCATCGAGCCGCGCGGCTTCACCAAGAAACGTCGCGCGCGGCGCGGCCAACGGATCGCCGGCCTGGCCGACGCTTTCGACCAGCAGCGATGCGCGCGGGTCGCGTGCGAGGTTCTTGGTGTGCTCCGCCAGATCGGACAGCAGCAGCAACGGTGCGCCGGCGCCGTCATCGGCGGTCAACACGAGCGACGCGTACGGCGCGCCGCTCGCGGTCAAGGTCGCGAGGCTGGCGCGCGGCGCCTTGGACAACAGAGTGCGTGCGGTAATCGCAACGGCGGCAGGATCGCTCATACGGCCATCCTCGGCCGCGCGTCGTTGCCGCGCAACGGTCGCGTCGGCGTGCTCAGTCGGCCGCTTCGACCACGGGCGAGCTGACCCGTGTACCGCGCGGGAAAAGCCATGCGCAGGCGAGGATACCCGCCGCGAACACCAACAGCACGGCGAACAGCCAGACGAAGCCCGCGCGCTCCGGCGGCAAGAAAGAGACAAGCGGCACGGCGATGCTCGATGCAACGAGGGAGATCAGATACCGCGCGGCATAAACCCGCGAACGCCAGGCGTCGTGCGCGTAGCGCGCCACCATGGCGTCGGTGATCGGAATGAAACCGAAGACCACGAACATCATCGCGACCGAGACCGCCAGCATCGGCCAATCGCTCAGCGCGCCAACCAGCAGCAGCAGCGGCCCGAGCAGGACGGCAAACGGCAGAAACACGTCGCG
>JAGWIH010000046.1 GCA_028866355.1 Alphaproteobacteria bacterium | reverse complement strand
TTGCGCAGACGCGCAGTTACGACCTGATCATTCTCGACGTGCTGCTGCCGGCGCGCGATGGCTGGAGCATCGTCGCCGACCTGCGACGGCGCGGCATCGCGACGCCCATTTTGTTTCTAACCGCGCGCGATGCCGTTAGCGATCGTGTCAAAGGTCTCGAGCTCGGTGCCGACGACTACCTGATCAAGCCGTTCGCGTTTTCCGAACTCATGGCTCGCATCCACTCGATCCTTCGCCGCGGACCGGCGCGGCAGTCGCCGATGCTGAAGATCGCCGACCTTGAGCTCGATCTCCACCGTCATCGCGCGACGCGCGCCGGACGTGCGCTCGATTTGACGCCGAAGGAATTCCAGCTTCTGTCGCTTCTGTTGCGGCGCAGCGGCGAAGTGCTGTCGCGCACACTGATCGCCGAGCAGGTGTGGGACATTAACTTCGACAGCGATTCGAACGTCGTTGAAGTGCACGTGCGGCGACTGCGCTCCAAGGTCGACGATCCGTTCCCTGGAAAGCTCATCCACACCGTCCGAGGCATCGGTTATGTCCTCGAACAGCGCAGCTAAACCAGTCGCGCGTGCCGCTCCGCGGCCGCGCCCTACGCTGTCGATCGCGCTCAAGATGACCGCGTGGTATGCGCTGTCGGCCTTTGCGCTGATCCTCGTTGCGACCGGCCTCCTCTATTGGGTGCTGGTCGACAGCATGTACCACGAGGATCTCCGCGACCTCGCTGACAATCTCAACAACGCGCGGCTGCTGTTGAGCGCCTCGCCGACCGGTCAGATGGCGAATACGCCGGCGCCGCGGCCATCGTGGGCGCCGACACAACAACCGGAAATCTATCTGCGCGTTCTCGACAGCGCGGGCCGGGTCCTGACGCAGACGCCTGGCCTGTCCAGCGAGCTGCCGCCGCCCAGCCCTGGTGAGCTGGCGGCGATCCATTCGCCGCAAGGCGCGAGCCGCGAAACCACGTCGTTGGCCGGCGGACCGTTCCTCGCCCTGGTTGTACCGATCCCGGGCCCGCACGCGAGCGACCCGCCGCAATACCTGGAAGTGGCGATGGATCGCGCGCACGACGAGTATTTGCTCGCGCATTATCGCGAGCGGCTCTATCTCGTTCTTGGGGTATCGCTGGTGCTGTGCTCCATCACGGGTTATCTGATCGCGCGGAGCGGCATGCGGCCGATCGAGAGCATCAGCCGCACCGCCGCGCGTATCCGCGCGACGACGCTGCACGAACGGATCGACACCGCCGGCCTGCCGGCGGAGATCCGAGGTCTTGCGAAAACCTTCAACGGCATGCTCGACCGCCTGCAGCAATCCTTCCGTCACGTGTCGCAGTTCTCCGACGATGTGGCGCACGAACTGCGCACGCCGATCAACAACCTGCGCGGCGAGATCGAGGTTGCGCTCAGCAAGGCGCGATCGAACGAGGACTACCGCGACATTCTTGGCTCGTGCCTCGAAGAGTGTGCGCGCATCTCGCGCGTAATCAAGACGCTGCTGTTCCTCGCACGCTCCGACACCGAATCCGATGCGCTGCAGCGCGAAAGTGTCGACGTCGGCGAGGCGCTGACGAAGGTCGGGGTGTTTTACGAGGCAGCCGCCGCCGAGGCCAGCGTCGCGCTGTGCGTCGCGGGCGCGACCGGCATCCGCGCCGCGCTCGATCGCACGCTGTTCCAGCAGGCGATCGGCAACCTGGTGTCGAACGCGATTGCGCACACGCCCAAGGGCGGCACGGTCGATCTCGCCGTTCGCGCCATCGACGGCAGCTTGACCGTGACTGTCAGCGATACCGGCTGCGGCATCGCCGCCGAGCACCTGCCGCGCGTCTTCGAGCGGTTCTATCGCGTTGACCGCGCGCGCTGCGGCTCGGAACAGAACGCCGGCCTCGGCCTCGCAGTGGTCAAGAGTATCGTCAGCCGCCACGGCGGCGAAGTCGCAATCGACAGCGCCGTCGGCCGCGGGACGCGGGTCACACTCCGCCTGCCGCTGTCGACCTAACGCGCGGATCAAGCGGGATTACGGTCTCGTAATCCGACCGTCAGACCGGCTTCAGGTGGGCCGGCTATGGTCGGCGGTCCTCGCCGCCGCCGAGCGTTGGATGTCCGCTCTGCGCGTGCTTCATCGGATCGACCTACCGCGGATCGTTTGCCTGTCTCAGCAATAACCAAGGTGGCTCGGGACCTAGCGCGACATAGGAGCCCTGCGCTCTATCGCGCGCCGTGCGTGGCCTTTTCCACTGCTTGTTCCTCAAACCCAAGAGTTGAATCCAGTGCTGCAACACCTGAACGACACGCTCTTCGTCGCGATCAACGCGTCGTCCCAGGCGAGCTCGATCGTTGTTGCCGTTGCGCGCGTCATCGCCGAGAGCGGCGAGCCATTGGCCGCGGTGATCGTCGCGGGCCTCTGGATTTGGAGCGACCGTCAGCAACGAGCGTCGGTTCTCACCGCCGTGATTGCGGTGCTAGTGGCCTTGGGGATCGATAAAGCGATCGGCTTTATCTGGTTCGAGCCGCGTCCGTTCGTCGCGGGCATCTGCCGAACACTCCTGGCGCACGTGCCCGACAATTCGTTCCCAATCGATCATGCGACAGTGTTATGGACGCTCGGCTGGACCCTGGTGGCGACAACGGTGCTGCGCGGATGGGGCTGGCTGTTTATCGTCATCGGGTTTCCCGTGGCCTAGGCGCGCATCTATTTTGGGTTGCACTTTCCCCTCGATATGGCGGGCTCGATGGCCGTGTCCCTCATGATCGCGGTCCTGGCGCGATGTGCTCTGCCAATGGTTGAGCGCTGGATTTTGCCACCGGTCGTTATCGTATATGAGTTGCTTTGGCGGCGGCTCGGGATGTACAGCCGCCTGCGTAATCCACGTCAGCGCTAAGGACTTCGGGTGGGTGCATCCGTCACGGCGATCGTCGAATTTGCAGGCACCCATCAGGGCCTCGCCTACAGTCTGATCGTCGCCGTTGCGCTGTCGGAGGCGCTGCCGGTCGTCGGGGCCTTCGTTCCGGGTGACGCCATCATCCTCGGGATCAGCGCGTTGGTAGCGACCGGCGCCTTGCACCTGTGGCCTTTGATCGCCGCCGCGACGCTCGGCGCGATCATCGGCGATGGCGTCTCCTATTGGCTCGGGCACCACTATCACCATGCCATCATCGGCCGCTGGCCGCTGAGCCAATATCCGGCGTTGGTTACGCGCGGCGAAGAATTTTTCCAGTGCCACGGCGGGAAGAGCGTCTTCATTGCGCGCTTCACGCCCGGCGTCCGGGCCATCGTGCCGTTGATCGCCGGCACGCTGTTGATGTCGCCGACGCGTTTCTACGCGATGAACGTGTTCTCGGCGATTGTATGGGCGCCATCGCACATTCTCGCTGGAGCTGCGATTGGCGCGTCACTCGTGCTCCTGGGCGCAGTCGCCGGCCGCCTCGCCATCTTCGTCGTCATCCTGATCGCTTTTTCCGCGGTCACCGTGTGGACAACACGATATGCCGTGCGCCGACTGCCGCCATTGGCCGCGGTCGGTCAGGACCGGCTTCGAGCATGGGCGCAAACCCGGGATAGCTGGTTCAGTCGCCAACTGCTTTCGGTTCTCGATCCGACACGCAAGGAGCTTCCCGGCCTCGCACTGCTCGGCGCCATCCTCATCGGCAGCCTGTGGTCGTTCGTCGGCCTGCTCCAAGACGTGGTGGCGGGCGATCCGCTAGTCCGTGCCAATGCGGCCGTATTCGATTTCTTGCAGGCTCTCCGAACCGCCTGGATAGACCAGATCATGGTCGCGATCACGGAGCTAGGCGGCGCGACGGTGACAATCGCCGTGACGCTGGCGACGCTCTTTTGGCTCGCTTGGCGACGCGACTGGCGCGCCAGCGTCTACGAGGTGGGGGCCGTGAGCGCCGCGAGCCTATTCACGCTGCTCCTCAAGGTCACCCTGCATCAGCCGCGACCCATCGCAATTTATTCGGGTTGGGACGCCTTCTCGTTCCCCAGCGGCCATTCGACGGTGAACGCCGCACTCTACTGCTTTTTGGCGATCATCGTCGCCTGGGAGGTCGGGCTCCGTTGGCGATTTGTTATCGCGAGCACCGCCGCGCTTCTGGTCACGGCTATCGCGTTCTCACGCATTTATCTCGGCGTTCACTGGATATCGGATGTTCTCGCCGGCCTTGCGTTCGGCGTGGCCTGGGCCACGTTGTTGACTATTGCCTATTTGCGCCGCAATCCGGCGCCGGTCGGCGCCGGCGGTCTTTGCACAACCGTCGCGCTGACGCTTCTGATCGTCGGCGGCATCCATATCGAACGCCAGCATGCTGCCGATATGAGCCGCTATGCGGTGCGCGAAAAGACCGAGACGATGGCCCTGGCCGCGTGGTGGCAACACGGCTGGTCTGAACTGCCACCCCGCCGTATCGATCTGATCGGTGAAATTGAGGAACCTATGACATTCGAATGGGCGGGCAGTCGGGCCGCGCTCGAAACTGAGCTCGCCGCCAAGGGTTGGACGGCGCCCGTGCCGTGGACGATCCGGTCGACAGTTGCCTGGCTAGCGCCGGACGTTCGTCTCGCGGACCTCCCGGTCTTGCCACGCCTCGAGAACGGTCATCAGGAGGCATTGGTGATGGTTTATCCGGTCGCGGGTCAAACGGCCGATGCCCGTCTCGTTCTGCGCCTGTGGCGGTCCAACGTCGTTCTCAGCGGCGTCGGCCGGACAGCAGTGCCCCTTTGGATCGGCACGGTCGACGAGGAGCGCAGCACGCGCCTGATGTCGGCTTTAACAATGGTGCGTGGGACCACCGACTACGACGGTCCACGCGACATTTTGGCATCCGCGATCGGCATCCGCCGCGTTGCCATGCGCGGAGCCGACTTCCAACAAGCCGGCTGGGACGCGGGTGTTCTTCTGGGGCAAGCCTCGGACCGGTGACCGCTTGCACGCGAGAGATAGTCATTAGGTGGGCGCCTTGACATAAGTCAATGTCCCCGGGGGCTAAGGAAGTGAGAATGAAGCCATGTCCGAACGCCGGTTCCTGGTGCTCCGATGGGCGCGCAACGGCGCCATAATTGGCGTCGCGCTCGATATTCTTGGGTTGCTCTTGCCAGCTGGCCGCGGTGCTTACTTGCCGTGGGATTCGGTTTCGACGGCAACGTACAACCTGAGCGCGATGCTCACCACGATCCTGGTTGGTGCTCTCATTGGCGCGTCGCTCGCCCAAGTGCTGCACTATCAACGTCTGCGGGAGCATCGTGCCATCCGTCATCGCTAGGGACGAACCGCGCGGCGCTAGCCGAAGGCGGTGATCTACCTAGTGAGATCAATGGTCCTGATCCCGACGAACTGCTCGCGCGTACGTTGGCCGGCCAATCCAACGAGGTCGCCGAGGGAAAAATGCTACGAATGCTGAAGGCATATCAATATGGTCATGGCGGCACCCAAACCAATAGCGAGACATGTCCGGGAGCAAAGATACGCTATTCTTGGGTCTGACCTCCGAAGAGGTCGAAGCAAGGAAGCAAAAAGGCTGCGCGAACACAATCGCGGAAACTTCTCATCGCACCTACGGCGAAATTCTTTACGCCAACATTTTCACGCTCTTCAACGGGACCCTTGCCACTCTGTTGGTTGTGATCTTGTTGTTCGGTTCGATCACTGACGCGCTGTTCGGGATCGTCTTAGTACTCAACGCCCTTATCGGCATCGTTCAAGAAATTCGAGCGAAATGGACATTGGACGCATTGGCGTTGCTCAACGTGCCAACGGCGAGAGCACTTCGCGACGGGCAGATCCATGAGATTCCCGCGGCGGAGACCGTGGTCGACGACACACTCGAACTCAGCCTTGGAGATCAGGTGGCAGTAGACGGAACCATCGTCGCGAGCGACGGCCTTGAGATCGACGAGTCGCTCCTTTCTGGAGAGTCGCTGCCGATCACCAAGAACGCCGGGGACGCCGTCTACTCAGGAAGTTTCGTGGTCGCGGGTTCAGGCAGGTTCACGGTGACGCGCGTCGGCGCGGAGACGTACGCGCAAAAGGTGGCCGCCGAGGCTCGGAAATTCACATTGACCCGCTCCGAGCTCATGGCTGGGATCGATGCGTTTTTGCGCTACGTGGTCTGCGCGCTGATTATTGCTGCGCCGCTCCTCTTTCTCACCCAGATGCATTCATACGGGTCGGCGACCGGCGCGGTTCCAGGAACCGTGGCCGGATTGGTCGGCATGGTTCCTCAAGGTCTGGTGCTGCTCATGAGCATTGCCTTTGCGATAAGCGTCATTGTCCTGGGACGAAGGAAGGCGCTGGTACAAGAGCTCCCCGCGATCGAGGGCTTGGCGCGGGCCGACATCGTATGTTTCGACAAAACCGGGACGCTCACGAAAAGCGAGGTCTCATTTCACAGCGTAGAGCGACTTGAACAGGACGACTACATCGAGGAAGTGCTCCGGGCTTTTGGAGCGGTTCCTTCGGGCAGCTCAACGAGCGCGGCGCTGTCGGCGGCCTTCCCCGCAGACAAGGGTACCGACGCACGGACGACAGTACCGTTCTCTTCCGAAAGGAAGTGGAGCGCGCTTCAAATCGACGAGAGCACGACGTGGCTCTTAGGCGCGCCAGAAGTGCTTCTGCAGCGATCACCAAACCAGAAAGGCGCGTTGCTTCAAGCGGCCGCGCGGACGGAATCCGGACACCGCGTCTTGCTGTTGGGTCGCTCGGCGGAGGCCGCCGCACCTCATCGGCTGCCGAACGATGTTAGAGCGATCGCTCTGGTGCTCTTCGAGGAGCAAGTACGAGCCGATGCGCGGGCAACCGTTGCATTCTTTGGACGGCAAGGTGTCGCATGCAAAGTGATTTCCGGCGACAACCCGACGACGGTCGCGGCTGTATGCGCTCGAGCCGGTCTGACCGATATTGGGGAGGTCGTAGACGGCGGCGCGGGGTTTCCGACCCAGATCGATGAGCTGGGTGAGTTTATGGAAAGACATTCCGTGTTCGGCCGCATTAAGCCGCAACAAAAGCGCGACATGGTCAAAGCCTTACAGGCTCGCGGGCATGTCGTCGCCATGGTCGGAGACGGCGTCAATGACGTGCTGGCACTCAAAGAGGCCGTCCTCGGCGTCGCCATGGGCAATGGAGCTCCGGCAACGAAAGCGGTGGCCCAAATCGTATTACTCGACAGCGCATTTTCGACGCTTCCGGCCATCATGGCCGAGGGACGCAAGGTGGCTGCGAACATCGAACGCGTCGCCAACATTTTCCTCACGAAAACCGTATACATCGCGTTTCTTACGGTGAGCGTCGCGATACTCGCCTCGCCGTTTCCGTTCTTGCCGAGGCACCTGACCCTTATTGATGCCCTCACGATCGGAATTCCGTCCTTCTTTCTCGCGCTAGCTCCGAATGCGCAACGCTATAGGCCTGGGTTTGTGAAAAGAGTGCTGAGGTTCGCGGTGCCGGTCGGGTTTGCTGCGGCGGCGGCGGCGGTCACGGCATATGCTCTCGCCGGAGCGCAAGATTCGGCGAACGCCGTTCAGGCAACGACCGCTGCCTTCCTGACGATATTGGCGTTCGGCTTTTGGGTTCTCATAAGATTGTCGCGCCCGCTTGTGCTTTGGCGCGGCGCGTTACTCGGCATTATGGCGATACTTTCTGCCGTCGTGTTAGCCGTGCCGCTAGCCCGTTCTTTCTTTGCGCTCGCAGTTCCCAATGTCGCGATCCTTGCTCAAACGCTTGGGATCGTTGCCACGACTATGGTGCTACTCGCCATCTTGCTGGCGGCAATTGCCGACTAGGCCTGTTTGGCAGCAGATTACGGCCCCGTAATCCGAGCGTCAGCACCGCTTCAGGTGTGCCGACTATAGTCGAGGCATCCAGCCACCGGGTCTCGATGCCGCGTCGACACAGCCTCACGATCGTCGTCCTGCTTGCAATCGCCGCGACGCCGGCGCATGCGGCGGACGTGCTGTGGGCGGCCAAGGCGCAAACCATGCCGTTGCAGGTGGTCGGCTACGCGACGGTCGAGCCGCGCTCGGTCCTCCGGCTGCGTGCCGGTGTCGCCGGGACCATCGCGAACCTGACGGCGCAGCCGGGTGACCCGGTCGGGGCGAATGCGGTGCTGGGCCAACTCACCGGACCGTCGATCGACACGCTGCTGGCCGCACGTCGGGCGGCGGTCACCACGGCCGATGCCGCTTTCAAGGCTGCCCAACAAGAGCTGGCAATCGAGCGCCAGAAATTCGCCGCGCGCCTGAGCACGCGCGGCACCGTTGCACGCGCCGTCGCGGCAATGAGTAATGCGCAGGCCGACCGCGACAGCGCACACGCGGCCCTTGCGGCTGCCGAGGACATGGCCAGCATCCGTGCACCGCAGGCTGGCCGCGTGCTCACCGTCGATGCTTATGCCGGTCAGCGTATTAGTGCGGACGAGACCGTGTTGACGTTGCTGCCCGAGAACGACTTATGGCTGCGGGCGACCATCTACGGCACGGACGCCGATTCGGTCAGCGCCGGCGCGACGGGCCAATTCGTTCCCGCCGGCGGCGGCGCCACGATTCCCGTGAAGGTGCGCGCGGTGGTCGGCGCCTTGCGGCCGGACGGCGGCCGGACGCTCAATCTGGTGTCGGTCGCAACGGCGCCCGGTTGGCTCGACGGCGAAACCGGCACGGTGACGCTCGACGCCGGTACATTCAGCGGCGTCGCGGTGCCGACCCGTGCGCTCATCCTCGACCAGACGAAGTGGTGGGTCCTCGTACACACCCCGAAAGGTGACGTGCCGCAGGAGGTCGCGCTGGGCCCGAGCCGCGGCGGGCTGACGCTGATTACGGCGGGCCTCGCACCGGGCAGCGCCGTGGTGGTCGAGGGCGCCTATCTCGAGTTCCATCGCGGCATCAGCGAACGCTACCAGCCGCCCGACTGATGCCTGATTTCCGGTTCGACAGCGTCAGGCGCTTTTTCCTCCGGCCGCTGCTCTGGGTGTTGGTCTATGGCGGACTCGCGGCCTATGCCGCTTATGCCTTCCTCAATATTCCGGTCGAGGTTCTGCCGCGTTTCGACTTTCCGCAGATCAGCGTCGTCACGCATATTTCGGGCGCGACCGCACGAGAACTCGAGACGCTGGTCGTGCGGCCGCTCGAGGGTCAGCTGCTCTCGCTGCCGAATGTCGTCGGCATCCGCTCGACGATGGGCAACGGCGTGGTCGAGAACGACGTACGCTTCCGGTCCGGCACCGTGCCGTCGCAAGATCTTCAGGCGATCAACGGCGCAATCGATCGCGCGCGGGCCAAGCTGCCG
Source organism: Alphaproteobacteria bacterium (assembly GCA_028866355.1). Classification (GTDB taxonomy): domain Bacteria; phylum Pseudomonadota; class Alphaproteobacteria; order ATCC43930; family CGMCC-115725; genus REEB95. The sequence goes on along the minus strand of JAGWIH010000046.1, from coordinate 1,598 downwards.
TCGGGCGTCGAGCCCTATGCGGAAATCATGGGCAACGCGATCAACGAGGTCGCCGACTACACGGTCGAGGTTCCGGCCGATGTCGCGCCGGGCGACGTACAGCGCGCGGTTGTCACGAACATCGTGCCGCAACTCCGCGCGCTGCCCGGCGTGCAACGGGTCGAAGTCTACGGCACCGGCGACGAGGCGTTGCTTGTCGCGCCCGATCTCGCGGCCATGGCCCGCTACGGCGTCGGCGTTGGCGCGATCGTCGACGCCGTGAAGCAACATGTCGTGCTGGGCTCGGCCGGCTACGTGTCGCTCGGCCATCAGGACGTGCTCGCCGAAACGCGCGGCGCACCGACCCAAGCAGAGGAGATGGCCCGTATCGCCGTGCCGGGCGCCCACGGGCCGATTCCGCTCGCCGCCCTGGCGCACGTTTCGCGCGGTCCCGAGCCGACGCACAGCGCCGTCCTGCTGGACGGCAATCCGAGCGTCGCGATGGCCGTCTTCAAGCAGCCGGGCGCCTCGACAGTGCCGGTGACGCGCGAAGTGCAGCGGGCGCTCGATGCGACGCTGGCACAGCTGCCGAAAAACGTGCGCTGGATCAAGATGTACGACCAAGGCCATCTTGTTGGCGTCATCGGCGCCGATCTCGGCCGCAATCTGCTGATTGGCGCGATGTTGGCCGTCGCGGTGCTCATCTGGATCCTGGGCACAGGCCGCGGCATTTGGACGCTCGCTTTCAGCATTCCGCTGTCGTTCGCGCTCGGCATCGCCTGCCTTTACGCCGTCGGCCAGAGTCTCGATCTTATGACGCTTGGCGCGTTGACCGTCGCCATCGGCATCCTGGCCGACGACGCGATTATCGTCCTCGAGAGCATCTATCATCGCTGGGAGCAAGGCGACGATCGCTGGACCGGCATCTGGAACGGCGTCATCGGCATCGCTGGTCCGGACATCACCGGCACGCTTACGGTCGTGGCGGTGTTCGTGCCGCTGCTTTTCGTCGGTGGCCTCGCCGGCCTGTTCTTCGTGCCGTTTGCGCTCGCCATGTCGTTCGCGCTGCTCATGTCGCTCTTCGTCTCGCTCACCTTTATTCCCTTCGGCCTCGGCTTCATCGGCGCACGGCAGGCGCACGGCCAGAGCGCGGGCGGCCGCGCCGTCGAACGCCTGCGCCAGTGGAACGCGCGGCTGCTCGACCTGACGCTCCGCTTTCCCTGGCGAAGCACCGTGGTCTGCGCGGTCGTCCTGCTCATCGGCGTTGGCGGCCTGGCGCTGGTGTCGGTCAATTTCCTGCCGCTGCCCAACGAAGGCGTGCTGCTTGAGTCCTTCACGCTGGCGCCCGGCAGCGCTCTCGCTGATACGGAAGCTGCGGTTGTCGGCATCACCCAGCGGTTGAGGAAGGATCCTGCGGTCGCGCACGTCTTCGCGCGCATCGGCTCGCCGGAGAGCAGCGCCTATACCGAGCCCGCTTATGCTGGCGAAGTCCAGATCGGCCTTAAGCCCGGCGTCGACGTAAACAGCCTCGATTCGATCGGCGCGCGTCTGCTGCGCGAAAGTCGAGCGACCGGCGTGCAGTTTGCGCTGGACACGCCAACAGTCGAACGCGTCGGCGA
>JAGWIH010000351.1 GCA_028866355.1 Alphaproteobacteria bacterium | reverse complement strand
CTACGACCCGCCTTCCGGCAGCCTAGCCAGCGCCAACAACCGGATCGTCGCCAAGGGCGATTTCTATCTCGGCCAGGACTGGGACCTGCCCTATCGCGTCGAACGCATCCACGCGCTGCTCGACGCCACGCCGCGGCAGACCCCGGCGAATGCGGCAGCCATGCAGGCGGACGTGTTCTCGTCGATGGCGCACGATCTGTTGCCATTGATGCTCGGCGGTTTGCCGCATGTGCGGCGCGATGCCGCCGTGATCCACATGCTCGCGACATGGGACGATCGCATGGATGTCGGCCGCAGTGAGCCGCTGATCTTTGCCGCCTGGCTGCGCGAGGTCACGCGCGCACTGTTCGAGCCCAAGCTCGGCCCGTTGTTGCCGGATTATTGGTCGGTACGACCCAATGTCGTGCACGACATTCTCGTCGATCATCCGGATTGGTGCGGCACGCGTGGCTGTCCGGCGCTCCTCGCGGCGGCGCTCGATCGCGCGCTCGCCGATCTACGCCGACGCTATGGCGACAACGTGGACGATTGGCACTGGGGCGCCGCTCATCCGGCGCGACTGCGTCACCCGTTATGGTCGCGTGTACCGGTGCTTGACCGTGTGCTGACGCCGACGATTGCCGCGCCGGGCGCCGGCGATACGCTCGACGCCGGCGCCTTCGCGATCAGCGACGAGGCGCATCCGTTCCGCGACCGGCTCGGCCCGGTGATGCGGATGATCGTCGACATGGCGCATCCGGCAGAGGCGCAGTTCATGGTCGTGCCCGGTCAGTCGGGCAATCCGCTGTCGGCGCATTGGGACGATCTGCTGCGGCCGTGGCGCGACGTGCGCTACGTCACCTTCGGCGACGATGCGAGCGGCGGGCGGTTGGTGCTGACGCCGCGTTAGCCTTCGACGATGTACAGGCGGCCTTTCGACGCTTTCTGCCGAATCTTCACCGCGGTCTGATAGTCGGGCGAATGATAGAATTTCTCAGCGGCTTCGACGCTTGGAAATTCGATGACGACCACGCGCTTCGGCTTCTCGCCTTCGAGGGAAACCGTGCGGCCGCCGCGCGCGAGAAACTGGCCACCGTGACGTGCGATGGATTCGCCGGCCATCTTCTTGTACGGCTCGTAACCGGTGGCGTCGGTCACGTCGATCTCGGCGACGATATAGGCTGTCATTTCTCTAGTCCTCCCGTTCGTTGTCCAGGACTTTAGCGCCGCACGTTCGATTCGTCGACGCGCGACGGCTGCTCACGATTCGCTGAATTGTGTGATGACGGCTTTGCAACGCCGCCGCCGCGCGTCATAATCGACGCGTCGCAGAGGTTGGAGCGCATGCCCGAAGGCCGTTCCGATGGCATACCAGGTGTCGTAAGCAGGACGACGCCAGCACACATCACCACGGCGCTTGCACCGCCGCATCACTTCTTCGCCACCGGCACGTTGCCTTGTCCCTATGTCGAGGGGCAGAACGAACGCAAACTCGTCGTCGAGTTGTTCGGACACGGCGCGCCGGGTTTTTACAACAATCTGTCGCGCGCCGGCTTTCGCCGCAGCCACTCGCTTGCGTATCGTCCAGCCTGCGCTGGTTGCGGGCGGTGCGTGCCAGTGCGCATTCCGGTTGCGGAATTTCTCGAGAGCCGTTCGCTGCGTCGTATCCGCAACGCCAATCGCGACCTTCAGGCAGGCGCCAGCATCGCGCGTGCCGATCACGATCAGTTTCGCCTGTTCCAGCGGTATCAGCGGTCGCGTCACGCCGAAAGCGACATGGCGGCGATGACTTATACCGACTATCGCGCCATGGTCGAAGACACGCCGTTGACGACCGCGCTGGTCCGCTTGCGCGACCGCAACGGCATGCTGCACGGTGCGTGCCTGACCGATCTGCTCGATGATGGCGTTTCAGCCGTCTACAGCTTCTACGATCCAGCCGAAGGCAAACGCGGCCTCGGCACGATGTTGATCCTGTCTTTGGTCGACGAGGCGCGGCGGCGGCGATTGCCGTACGTCTATCTCGGCTATTGGATCGCCGAGAGCCCCAAGATGGCGTACAAGGCACGCTTCCGGCCGCTCGAAGCGCTCGGC
>JAGWIH010000045.1 GCA_028866355.1 Alphaproteobacteria bacterium | reverse complement strand
AGCCGCACGGCGATGGCGCGCCGCGCCGGCACGTCGGTCTGGCGCAGCACCGGCCCGATGACGAAGCCCATGAAGATGTCGATGCCGGTCCACATCACGCCCGACATCACATGGACGAAATTGAGGAAGAACGCGTTGCCGGCGACGATCGCGGCGACCATGACCGCCAGCGCGAGCGCGACCCAGCGCAAATTCCACCAGTTGATGAGCTGCGGCGTGCCGTCCGCGACGATGCCCGTGGCCGTCATGCGCCGATCATAGCGCAAACCCGGCGCGGGCAAGAGGCGTGCTGGACCGTGCCGCGGGCCGCCCGCATACTCTCTGGCGATGAACAACCGGGCGCTTTGGGCCATCGTCGCGGCGGTGATCGCTGTGCTTTTGGGCTCGCAATTGCTGTTCTCGTTCAGCGACTGGAACCGGCAGCAGGCTTGCGCCACTGGCGGCGGCCGCAACTGCGCCCCATCTATACGGATGAATCAGCAATAGGCGAGGCGACTATGGGTGACGCGACCGGCAAGACGGGCAAGGCGGCAGGCAAGACCGACGCCGAATGGCAGGCGAAGCTCACGCCCGAGCAATATCGCATCGCGCGCCAGAAAGGCACCGAGCGCGCCTTCACCGGCGAATATTGGGACACGCACACGCCCGGCACCTATGTCTGCGTCTGCTGCGGCGAGCCGTTGTTCGATTCCGGCACCAAGTTCGAATCCGGTTCCGGCTGGCCGAGCTTCTATCAGCCGGCGGACAAGAACGCGGTCAAGACCGCCGACGACAACAGCTTCTTCATGAAACGCACCGAAGTGATGTGCGCCAAGTGCGACGCGCATCTCGGCCACATCTTTCCCGACGGGCCGAAACCGACCGGCTTGCGCTATTGCATCAACTCGGCGTCGCTCAAGCTGATGCCGAAGGACGAGAAAAAGTAATCGGAGCCAAAGTAACCCTCGCCCCCGCGAGGGGGAGAGGGAAGGGTGAGGGGGCGGCGAGCTAGCTCCCCACCCGCAGCGTCTCGACCAGCCCTTTGAGGCAGGCGATGACGCTCAGCGCGGTGATCCGGCCGGTCTTGGGATTCTCCGACGGCACGTTCTCGATCGTCATCGCGAACCGCGCGCTGTCCGCCTCGACTTCGATCCGGTGCGTGTTGCGCGTCAGGCTTGGATCGGCCCAGATCTCGAGCGTCGTGCGGTCGGGTCCGATGCCAGCCAATGACAGCGCCGCGGCGACGTTGACGTTTGCGGGAAATCCCGCCGCGCCGTCACGCGCGCTGCCTTCGAAGACTTTCTTCGGCGCGGTGAGCCCGGCGACCGAGATGCCGCGCGCCGCCAGATAAGGTGCGCCGTCGAGCCCGGCCGGCGGCTTGCGCGTCACCATGCGGACGCTACGGATCTCGCCTTCGGCCGCCGCGCGCACGGCATCGAGGCCGATCAGCGCGCCGGTCGGCACGATGATGCGCGCGCCGGTCCTTCTCGCACGCTCTACCAGATCGAAATTCGTCAGCAAGGCGCCGGCCGACAGCGGCACGAAGATGCGCCGCCGCTTGATCGCGGCTTCGGCGACGGCGCGGAAATGTTCGGCCGGCAAACATTCGACGACGATATCGGCGCGCCGCGCCAGTTCCGGCAACGCCACGACGGATGCCTTGATCCCCGCCGCCTTGAGCCGTGCCGCCGCCGCCTTGGCGTCGCGCGCCGACACGGCGACAAGCTTGAGACCCGGGACGGCGCCGAGCCGCTTGGCCACATCCAGGCCGATCGCGCCCAGTCCGGCGATGCCGACCGTCAGCCTCTTGCCTCGCTTGCGCGTCCTGGGCACCCTTCCTCCGGCGCACAAGATTGCAGAACGGGCGCGAATGGGCGAGGCCGAAGATTTCACCGGCACGATGGCGGTCCTGCCGGCGCACCGCATCGACGCCGCGCGTCTCACCGGCTGGCTGCGCGAGAACGTCGCCGGTTTTTCCGGTACGCCCACGATCGAACAATTCAAGGGCGGCCAATCCAATCCGACCTATCGTCTCGAAGCCGGCGGTAAGCGCTACGTGCTGCGGCGGAAGCCGCCCGGCAAGCTGCTGCCGTCGGCGCATGCCGTCGATCGCGAGTTCCGCGTCATCAGCGCGCTGGCCAAGACCGGCTTTCCGGTGCCGCGCGCCTATGCGCTGTGTCTCGACGACAGCGTCATCGGCACGGCGTTCTATGTGATGGATTACGTCGACGGCCGAATCTTCTGGGACCCGGCGCTGCCCAGCCTGTCGCCGGCCGAGCGCGGCGCGGTCTACGACGCCATGAACGACACCATCGCGCGCCTGCATGGCGCCGACTATATCGCGTTGGGCCTCGGCGATTTCGGCAAGCCCGGCGGCTATGTGAAGCGCCAGATCGAGCGCTGGACCAAACAGTATCGCGCCTCGGAGACCGAGCGCATCGAAGCCATGGACAATCTCATTGCGTGGTTGCCCGCGCACGCGCCCGACGATGCGGCGACGGCGCTGGTGCACGGCGATTTCCGCATCGACAATCTGATCTTCGACCGCGCCGCGCCGCGCGTTGTCGCGGTGCTCGATTGGGAGCTGTCGACCCTCGGCGATCCGGTCGGCGATTTCGCCTATCACGCGATGGCTTGGCGCTTGGGTCCCGAATCCTATCGCGGCCTGCTCGGCCAGAATCTCGCTTCGCTCGGCATTCCGCCGGAGGCCGATTATGTTGCGCGCTATTGCGCGCGCACCGGCCGCACCGCGCTCGAACATTGGGATTTCTATCTCGCCTACAACATGTTCCGGCTGGCGGCGATCCTCCAGGGCATCATGGGCCGCGTCGTCGAAGGCACCGCCGCCAGCGCGCGCGCGCGTGAATCCGGTGCCCGCGCCCGCGCCATGGCCGAAGCCGGCTGGCGCCAAGTCGAAGCCATTCGAAACCACAGTGGCCATATGTAGTATCGTGGCTTAGGCCAGTGATCGCGCCGTATAGCGCGCCCGTAACCACCGAATATTTTGAATATTTTCGGCCTCCGAATTCATGCTTAGGGTCGTCGGCAATAAGGGGTCAGCCGCGCCAGCGGCAACAGGGGAGGGATCATCGTGAGCGACACGTCATTGATTCGCGACGCATTGAGTCGCCGGAATTTGCTGCGCCAGGCGGGCGCCGCCGGCTTGGCGACGTTCGCGGCGCCGGCCTGGGCGCAATCCATGATCGATCTCGGCCTGCCGGGTGGTCCCGGCGAGCGCGAGATCACGACGGCTTTTCCGCAAAAAGGCGCGATGGTGCTGCAGCGCGCGCGGCCGCCCCTGCTCGAGACGCCCTTTGAAGTCTTCGACAAGGGCGTGTTCACGCCCAACGACCGCTTCTTCGTCCGCTGGCACTGGTCGGCGATTCCGACCAGCATCGACGTCGATACCTATCGCATCAACGTCCACGGCCACGTCGACAAGCCGCTGTCGCTGTCGTTGAAGGAATTGATGGCGATGCCGCGCATCGAATACGCGGCGGTCAACCAATGCTCCGGCAATTCGCGCGGCTTCTTCCAGCCGCGCGTGGCCGGCGGCGAATGGGGCAACGGCGGCATGGGCAACGCGCGCTGGACCGGCGTGCGGCTCAAGGACGTGCTCGATCGCGCCGGCGTCAAGGCGGGCGCGGTGCAGGTGCGCTTCAACGGCCTCGACGATCCGCCGGTGAAGGAGAGCCCGGATTTCATGAAGTCGCTGGCGATCGATCACGCGCGCGATGGCGAAGTGATGATCGCCTTCGCCATGAACGGCCAGCCGCTGCCGCTGCTCAACGGCTTCCCCGTCCGCGTCATCGTGCCCGGCTGGTACGCGACCTACTGGATGAAGATGCTCAACGACGTCGAGGTGCTCGACAGCCCGGACACCAATTTCTGGATGAAGACCGCTTACACCATTCCGGATACGCCGCACGCCAACATGAAGCCGGGGCAGACCGGCCTGTCCATGGTACCGATCAACCGAATGGTACCGCGCTCCTTCATCACCAACGTCAAGGCGGGCGAGACGCTGCCCGCCGGCAAGCCGGCGTCGGTGCGCGGCATCGCCTTCGGCGGCGATACCGGCGTCAAGCGCGTCGACTTGTCCGTCGACGGCGGCAAGACCTGGCACGCGACGCGGCTCGGCAAAGATGAAGGCAAGTGGAGCTTCCGCCGCTGGGAAACGCGGTTCACGCCCAAGGCCAAGGGCGGCGCCGTGCTCATGGTCCGCTGCACCAGCACCACTGGCGAGGTGCAACCGACGGAAGCCAACTGGAATCCGGCCGGGTTCATGCGCAACGTCATCGAATCGACGCCGATCACGGTCGCCTGAGGAGAACGCCCATGACCCGTAAAATCCTGCCGTTCATCCTCCTCGTCGCCGCCGCGCCGGTTGCCTTGGCGGCGCCGGCCAAGGCCCCGACGATGCTGAAATCGGTCAGCGTGCAGCTGCCGGCGGACGTTCACGTGCTGCCCGACGGTCCCAACGTCAAGGTCGTGCACGACAACTGTACCGGCTGCCATTCGCCCGGCATGATCCTCGCCCAGCCGACCATGCCGAAGGCCGGCTGGGAGGCCGAGGTCAACAAGATGAAGAACGTCTACAAGGCGCCGGTCGACCCCAAGGATATCCCGGCCATCGTCGACTATCTGACGGCTGTGAAGGGCCCCAAATAGCCGGCGTAAAAAATCCTGGCGTTGTTCCGGCGGTTCCGGTCCTCTAATCCGGAACCGCCGGAGGCGTTTTTGGCCCGGAAGCAAGCGTCCGAAATTCCGCTGGAGTTGAATCCGATCGGGCCGAATCAGCGGATTCTGCTCGCCGTCGCCGTCGGCGTGCTGGTCACCTGGCCGCTCTGGTCGGCCCTGCCGTTTCCCTATCCGATGGCGATCGGCTGGATCGTCGGGGTGATCTTCTTCCTCGGCGTCACCGCCGTGATTCTGTCGAAGGCGACACCCGATCGCATGCGCGCCCGCGCGCGCAAACAGGATCCGCTGCGGCCGTTGCTGTTCTCGGTGGTGATCGCCGCCGCCGCCGTCAGCTTCGTGGCGCTGGGCTTCATGCTCGGGCAGAAAGGCGCCAGCGGAATGGGGGCGGGGGCGCGCATCCTCGTCGCGGGCCTGGCGGTGCTCTGCTCGTGGACGTTGACCCACACCATGTTCGCGCTGCATTACGCGCACCTTTATTACGGCGATGATCCGTTGGTCGAGGGCGAGCAGGATCGCGGCGGCCTCAAATTCCCCGACGAGCGCGTGCCGGATTTCTGGGATTTTCTCTATTTTTCGTTCGTCGTCGGCATGACCTGTCAGGTCTCGGACGTGCAGGTGACCTCGCGCCACATGCGCCGGCTGACGCTCGGCCACGGTGTGTTGGCGTTCTTCTTCAACGCCGTGATCCTGGCGCTGGCGGTCAACTTCATCGCGGGTGCAGTCTAAAAACCCCTTGCCAGTCCGGTCCGTCGGGCACAGATTCGGATTTGGCTGGGGTGCCGGCGTTGCGTCGGCTGAGATCACACCCACGGAACCTGTCTGGGTCATGCCAGCGAAGGGAGCCCGTCATCCGCGACCAAACCGCCCGTAATGCTTTGTCCGTTCCCGTCGCCATCGTTGGCGGCGGCGCCATCGGCCTCGCCATTGGCTGGCGGCTGGCGCAGCGCGGCGTATCGGTCGCGATCTACGAGCGCGGTGAGGCCGGCCACGGCGCCTCGTGGGCGGCGGCCGGCATGCTCGCCGCCGGCGTCGAGACCGAGCCGGGCGAGGGCGATCTCGCATCGCTCAACCGGCGCAGCCTGGCGCTGTGGCCCGACTTCGCCGCCGCGCTCGAGCAGGCCTCCGGCCTGTCGGTCGATCTGCGCCGCGAAGGCACGTTGATGATCGCGCTCAACCGCGACGACGCCGCGCAGCTGCGCTTCACCTACGATTTTCAGCGCGAGCACGGCATCGCGCTCGAATGGCTGTCGCCGCGCGACGCGCTGAAGCGCGAGCCGCGTCTCAATCCGTCGCTCGCCGCCGCGGTCTACAGCCCCGGCGATTATCAGGCCGACAACCGCATGCTGGTGCGCGCGCTGAAGCGCGCCTTCCTCGCCGCCGGCGGCACGCTGCACGAGCACGCGGCGGTAACATCGATCGAAACCGCCGCCGGCCGTGTCACCGGTTTGGTCGTCGGCGACAGCCGCGTCGCCGCCGAAATCGTCGTGCTGGCGGCGGGCGCCTGGTCGGGCGAAATCGGCGGCTTGCCGGCCGAAGCGCGCGCGCCGGTGCGGCCGGTCAAAGGCCAGATGCTGGCGCTCAAGATGGACCCCGCGGCGCCGTTGCTGCGCCATGTCGTCTGGGCGCCGCGCGCCTATCTGGTGCCGCGGCGCGACGGCCGTTTGATCGTCGGCGGTACGGTCGAGGAGAAAGGCTTCAACGGCGACCTCACCGCCGGCGGCATCTTCGCCTTGCTCGAAGGCGCGTGGCGCGCCGTGCCGGGCACGGAGGAGCTGGCGATCGACGAGATGTGGGTCGGCTTCCGGCCGGGCTCGCGCGACGACGCGCCCTTGCTCGGGCCGAGCGGTGTCGCCGGCCTGGTGCACGCCACCGGCCATCACCGCAACGGCATCCTGCTGACGCCGGTGACGGCGGATTTGATCGCGCATTATCTGCTGTCGGGCGAGATCGACGCGGCGATGGCGCCGTTCACGCCGGAACGGTTTTCGCCGCGGGTGCGCGCATGACCGCGACCATCCGTGTCAACGGCCGTGACGAGCGCTTGGCGGCGGCAACCGTCGCCGAGCTGCTGCACTTGCGCGGCATCGATAGACCGCGCGGCGTCGCCGTCGCGGTCAACGGCGCGGTCGTGCCGGCGCGGCGCTGGACCGAAGTCGCCCTGGCGCCCGGCGACGCCGTCGAAATCGTCAAACCCTTCGGTGGTGGCTGACATGGACACCGCGACCACCAACAAACCCGCCGACATGCTGACCATCGCCGGCAAGAGCTTCGCCTCGCGCCTGTTGATGGGCTCGGGCGGCTATCCCAACCAGCAGGTGCTGCTCGATGCGCTGGCGGCGGCGCAGCCCGCCTTGGTCACCGTCGCCATCCGCCGCATCAGCCTCGAAGCCTATGCCGAAAGCCTGGTGGATTTGCTCGACGAGACATACACGCTCTTGCCCAACACCGCCGGCTGCATGACGGTGCAGGACGCGGTGCTGACCGCCGAGCTCGGCCGCGAGGCGCTGCAGACCGATTGGGTGAAGCTCGAGCTGATTGGCGACCGCGAAACCCAATATCCCGATGTCGAGCAGCTGCTGCGCGCCACCGAGGAGCTGGTGAAGGCCGGCTTCACCGTGCTGCCTTATTGCAACGAGGATCCGGTGACCTGCCGCAAGCTCGCCGATGCCGGCGCGGCGGCGGTCATGCCACTTGGCTCTCCCATCGGGACCGGTCTCGGCATCGTCAATCCCTACGCCATCGAACGCATCGTCGTGACCAGCCCGGTGCCGGTGATCCTCGACGCCGGCGTCGGCACCGCGTCGGACGCGGCGATGGCGATGGAGCTCGGTTGCGACGGCGTGCTGCTCAACACGGCGGTCGCCAAGGCGCGCGATCCGCGCCGCATGGCGGCGGCGATGCGCGCCGCCGTCAGCGCCGGCCGCGACGCGCGTCTCGCCGGCCGGATTCCCAAGCGCACGCAAGCCGAGCCGTCGAGCCCGCAACTCGGTCTCATCGGCGGGTGAAGCTGCCGCGTCCGCCGCTGCTGGTGATCAGCGACCGCAAGGTCGCGCGTCGGCCGCTTGCCGAGATTGCCGAGGCCTGTTTCGCCGGCGGCTGTCGCTGGCTCAGTCTCCGCGAAAAGGACCTGCCGCATGACGAACGCGTCGCCTTGCTGCGCGCGCTGGTCGCGCTCGGCGATAAATACGGCGCGCGTGTCACGGTGCACGAAGACGTCGCCGCGGCGAAGGCGGCCGGCGCCGGCGGCGTGCATTTGCCGGCCGGCGGTTCGCCGGCGGCGGCGCGTCAGGTGCTGGGCGCCGCCGCCTTGATCGGCCTTTCGGCGCACGATTACGCCGACATCGTCCACGCCGAAACCGAAGGCGCCGATTACGTCACCCTCAGCCCCATCTTTGCCACGGCGTCGAAACCGAGCTACGGACCGGCGCTCGGCGTCGACGAGCTGGCTGATCTGGCGGCGAAATCGCTGATCCCGGTGGTGGCGCTGGGCGGCGTCGATGCGGCTGCGGTCGGGTCGTGCCTTGCGGCCGGCGCCGCCGGCGTCGCGGTGATGGGCGCGGTGATGACGGCCGCCGATCCGCGCGCCGTCACGTCTGCGCTCGTTGCAGGGCTGGGTCTTGCCTAGGATCCTTGCGGCTAACTGTGGCCGCGCCTCATAGTTGCGTCGCAACCGCGCTGCGTGAAGGAGAGGCGATGATCGAACTGCATTACTGGCCGACGCCCAACGGGCACAAGATCACCATCTTTCTGGAAGAGGCGGGCGTTCCCTACACGATCGTGCCGGTCAACATCTCGAAGGGCGATCAGTTCAAGCCCGGCTTCCTCAAGCTCTCGCCGAACAACCGCATGCCGGCGATCGTCGACAACGAGCCCGCGGACAAAGGCGCGCCGGTCAGCATCTTCGAATCCGGCGCCATCCTGATCTATCTCGCGGAAAAGACCGGCAAGTTCATGCCCAAGGATCTGCGCGAACGCTTCGACGTGCTGCAGTGGCTGTTCTGGCAGGTCGGCGGCCTCGGCCCGATGGCCGGACAGAATCATCACTTCTCGCAATACGCGCCCGAGAAGCTGCCGTACGCGATCGAGCGCTACGTCAAGGAAACCAGCCGGCTTTATGCCGTGATGGACAAGCAGCTCAAGAGCCGCGAGTTCCTCGCCGGCACCTATTCCATCGCCGACATGGCTTCATATCCGTGGGTGGTGCCGTACGAGCGCCAGGGCCAGAAGCTCGAGGACTACCCGAACTTGAAGCGCTGGTTCGAGGCGATCAAGGCGCGGCCGGCGGTCCAGCGCGCTTACGCCAAGGGCGAACCGCTGCGCAGCCAGGCGACTCCGAACACCAGTCCGGAAGCGCGCAAGGTGCTGTTCGGCCAATCCGCCGAGACGGTGCGGCGGGCCTAGCGGCTTAGCGCGGGTTCAGATTGGCTTTGATCGAGCAGGCGGCGGCGAAGCCGACGACGGCGAGGACGAACGCCATGAAGGCATAGGACATGCTCGCCTTGCCGGCGTCGTCGCGAAGAAGTTCGAAAAGAATCGTCATGGCGTCGCTCGTGCAGCGGTGGGTCGGGTGGATTCACTATGACCCGGGCGCCCTTAAGTTCGATTTAAAGCGAATGCTCTGGGACCCTTCCGGCGTACCGGAAATGAAAAACCCCCGGCTTTTGGCCGGGGGTTTTCCGCATAATCGCTTATACGGTGGCGATTACAGGCTGGTCGCAACGCTGTTGAAGGTGTTGCTCAGCTTGCCGCCGACCGTCGTGACCGCTGTGACGATCACGACCGCGATGAGCGCGGCGATCAGGCCGTACTCGATGGCCGTGGCGCCCGCATCGTCGCGGAACAACTTGGTCAGGGTCTTCATTGTCTCGGTTCTCCAGGTGGATCCAGTGGGACGCGGCCATTGTCGCGGCTCGTCCTTAAGTCATGCTTAAAATCGCCGGTTTCTGGGACAGGCCGCCAATCCGTGGACGCCCGCAACGCGGGCGGATTGCCGCGTTTTTCCCGGTTTCAGGGGCTGATTTGCCTCAAATTGTCGGCGATTTATCGCGCGCGCTAGAACTCCTTGCCGATCAGCCGATCGACCGAATAGCGGCCGCCGCCGCGGAAAAAGATCGCCAGGAACAAGAGCCACCACAGCAGGGCGTATTCGATGCCCTTGTTGGTCCAGAAATAGCCGAAGTGCCATTGGAACCAGACGATGATCACGCCCATGTGGATGAGCAGGATCAGCGCCGCGAGCCGCGTGAACAATCCGATCATCAGGCAGAACGCGCAGACCGATTCAGCGAACACCGCCAGATAGGCCCAGCCCATCGGATAGGGCACGCCCATCACCTTGTCGATGTAAGGCGCGAGCGTAATCCAGCTGAAGTTCATCAGCTTTTGGATGCCGTGCGGCAATAGCACCGCGCCGGCGGCAAAGCGCATGAACGAATATGAAGCGGGTGAGAACGTTTCATAGAGCCCAGCCAGCCCCGGAAAGATCAGCCGACTGCGGTCGACAGTTCCTTGCGTCATTGGCGTCCTCTTTGATCGCCGTCATCCGGCGTGGTCGGGCATCACGCTAACATCGGGGGTGCGGCGCAGATAATCACATCCGCGCTATGTCGCGCGCGGCCGCGCCGTCAGTGGGCGACGCAGCTGAACGTGGCGCGCACCGGAATGAAAAGTGGGCAAGCGACGAGGTCGACCCCCTGGTCGACCAGCTTGGGCGTTTGGCCCTTGTTGCATTCTTCGGCTGCTAGCGCCGCCACCTGCGCGGGTTGGCTCGACAGCCGGCTATAGCAGATCGACACCGGCGCATCGGCCGGACTGGCGCCGGCCGCCGCAACCATCTCCTGCGGGGTTTGCTCGGGCACGCCGCCGGGGCCGAGGTTCGGCGTCTGCGTTTCGAACGGCGCAAAGTTGCTGCACCCGGCCAGCGCCAGCGCGGCGAACGTGACGAGATGGCGGACTGTGACCAACGCGTGAGGCCCTTCACCGATGGAGCGGCTGGCGCGAGTATAGCGTCGACCGGCACGCGTGCCAGCATCCGGGATTTGCGGCTTGACGCGGCCATCGAACCGTCCGGATACTACGGCCGATTCCAAGGGGAGCCCCGCCGATAGGGGCTGAGACACCGCGTGATGGCGCGGGAACCCTTTGAACCTGATCCGGATCGTGCCGGCGTAGGGACAGGAACTCGCTCACGCGCCCCTCCGC
>JAGWIH010000044.1 GCA_028866355.1 Alphaproteobacteria bacterium | reverse complement strand
TGGCTCATCGATCAAGGTGGCGCCAAAGCGGCGAAACGCGAGATCGCGCTCATCAAGGTGGCGGTGCCGCGCATGCAGGTGACGATCGCCAGCCGCGCCATGCAGGTGTTCGGCGCCGCCGGATTAACGCAGGACACGCCGCTGACAGAAATCTGGAGCTGGGGCCGTGCCTTGCAGATCGTCGACGGCCCGGACGAAGTCCATCTCCGCGCCATCGCGCGCGGCGAGATCAAAGCGGCGGCAAACGCGAAGTAGCGGTCAGGCGAGCAAACTGACCTTGCCGCTCGCCAGATCGTAGAACGCCGCGACGACCGTCAGCTGCTTCTGCTTGATTGCATCGGCGATCACCGGCGAGGAATCGCGCAACAGCGCCGCCTGAATCTTCGCGTTCGCTTTGATCGCCGCGTCGAGATCCTTGCCAGCCTGATCCACTGCCGGCCGGATGTAGCGGTACAGAGCGCTGATTTGTCCCGGCACGGCCTTGGCGTCGATCGACGCTTTCACCGCGCCGCAATTCGCATGGCCGAGCACCATGATCGCTTTGGTGCCGAGGACGGCGACGCCGTATTCCAAGCTGGCGATGATCTCCGACGAGGCGACGTTGCCGGCGACGCGCGTGACAAAGAGATGGCCGATGGTTTGATCGAACGCGAGCTCGACGGGTACGCGTGAATCAGCACAAGATAACAAGGCGGCGAATGGCTCTTGTTTCCCGACGGTCTTCGCCTTCAGCATCTTGAGGTCGTCGTTGAACGAGGTCATACGGCCTTCGACGAACCGCTTGTTGCCTTCCATCATGGCATGCAGCGCGGCGTCAGGGCTGAGGGTCGTTTGGGCTCGGGCGGATGCCGGTGTCGCGAGATTCAGCCCCGCCCCCGCCAAGGCGCCGGCCGCCGCGCTCGCAACCGAGGACGTCAAAAACCCGCGCCGGGACAAGCCGGCCGCGGCCGCCGAACCGGTCGTCGCGTCGGTAGGATGCGAAGTGAGAGCGGTCGTCATGGACTGTGCCTCCCTGGGTCGGCAGCCAGCATATCGCCTCAGCGCCACGCGCAACCAGGCAACGAGAGATCATGGTCCAGGCTCGGTGAGATAATTGTTGTTCTCGATTTGTTCGCATGCTAGGTTCCGCCTCATCTAAGGGAGGAAACCCATGCATTTCACCAATCGTGCGGCCGGCGGCTGGGATGGCCAGGCCATTGCCGTGCTGTTGTTTGGCTGGTTTGTCGCACTGGTCACGACCTTGACCTGAAGGCACGCCGCCGAAAAATTAAATTCTGCGAAACGAAGCCAATTCCCGGCTGTCCGGGCCAGGATTGCGGCATGGTGACGATTCCCGGCGCGATGCCTCCGCGCTATGGTCGCCGCCATGAAGCTTCTGGTCATCGAAGATGACCGCGCGGCGGCGGCCTATATCGCCAAAGGTCTGGCGGAATCGGGCTATGTCGTCGATCAAGCGTTCGAAGGACGCGACGGCCTGTTCATGGCGTCGGGCGGCAAGTACGACGCGCTGATCGTCGACCGTATGTTGCCCAACATGGACGGGCTGTCGGTGATCTCTGCATTGCGCACCGCCGAGGTGCGCACGCCGGCGTTGATCCTCAGTGCGCTCGGTGCGGTCGACGACCGCGTCAAGGGCTTACGTGCCGGCGGCGACGATTATCTGGTCAAGCCGTTCGCGTTCGCCGAGCTGCTCGCGCGCATCGAAGCGCTGCTGCGCCGCGGTCCGCCGGTGCAAACGACGACCAAGCTCAAGGTCGGCGATCTCGAGCTCGATCTCCTCGCGCGCACCGTATCGCGCCAGGGCCGACCGATCGATCTGCTGCCGCGCGAGTTCAGCCTGCTCGAATTCCTGATGCGTCACGCTGGCCAGGTGGTGACGCGCACCATGCTGCTCGAAAGCGTATGGGACTATCATTTCGATCCGCAGACCAATGTCATCGATGTGCATATCAGCCGGCTGCGCCACAAGCTCGACAAGGGATTCGCGCATCCGATGCTGCAGACCGTTCGCGGCGCCGGCTATCGCCTGAGCGCGGGATAACGTGGCGCGCTTCTTCAACACCAACGCCTTTCGCCTGGCCGCGCTGTATTTCGCGCTGTTCGCCGGCTCGGTGCTGGCGCTGTTCGCGTTCTTCTACCTGTCGACGGCGGGCTTCATCGAAACCCAGATCGAACAGACCGTCGGCGCCGAAATCCGCGGCCTGCAAGAACAATACGAACAACTCGGCGCCGCCGGCCTCGTCGCTTTGGTGCGCGAACGCAGCTTGAACGAACGCGTCGACAACATGATCTATGTCATGACCGATCCGTTCCTGCACGAGATCGCCGGCAACCTGTCGGCCTGGCCGCGGACCATCACGCCGGTCAAATCGGGCTGGATCACCTTCCCGTTCGACGTCCACACCCGTAACGGCACCGTCGTCCATACCGCGCTCGGCACGCAACTCATCGTCGGTGGCGATCGGTTGCTGGTGGCGCGCGATCTCCGTGACGCCACGGTGTTCCGCCAGCACGTGCTCAGCACCATCGCCTGGGCGGCGTTGATCAGCCTCGCTCTTGGCATCATCGGCGGCCTGCTGATGACGCGGCAGATGCTGCGGCGCGTCGAAAGCGTCGCCAACACCACCCGCCACATCATCCACGGCGATCTGGCGCAACGCATTCCGCTGACCGGCAGCGGCGACGAATTCGATCAGCTCGGCACCAATCTCAACGCCATGCTCGACCAGATCGAACGGCTCATGGCCGGCATGCGCCAGGTCGCCGACAACATCGCCCACGATTTGCGCACGCCGCTGTCGCGGCTGCGTTCGCGCCTCGAGGTGACGTTGCTGGAGAGACCCAACACGACGCGCTATGCCGAAGTGCTGACCGAGACTATCGCCGAGGCCGACCAGTTGCTCGGAACCTTCAACGCCCTGCTCAGCATTGCCGAAGCCGAAGCCGGTTCGCGCCGCGACACCGCGACGGTCGTCGATCTTGCCGAGATCGCGCGCAACGTCGCCGAGCTCTACGAGCCGGTCGCCGACGATAAAGGGCTAACGCTGACCATCGGCACGCCCGACAGCCTGCCGGTGCGCGGCGACCGTCACCTGTTGTCGCAGGCGATCGCCAATCTGCTCGACAATGCGCTCAAATATACGCCGTCTGGTTCGGTGTCGCTGTCCGTCAGCCGCGACGACGGTACCGCACGCATCGAGGTCGTCGATACCGGACCAGGCATTCCGCCCGATCGCCGCGACGTCGTGTTCGATCGTTTCGTCCGGCTTGAAGGCAGCCGTTCGACGCCCGGCAACGGCCTCGGACTGAGCCTGGTGCGCGCCGTGGCCATTTTGCACGGCGGCAACGTCCGTCTGGCGGATAATGCCCCGGGTTTGAAGGCGATTTTCAGCTTGCCGGCGGTCCAGGCGGAAACGCCTAGGGCGTCAGACGCTCGCCCCGCAGCGTGAACGCCGCGCCCGTCGCCGGGCGCGATCCGAGACGACGCGCAAGATCGGCAAGCTGATGCCGGATCTCGTCGGTGCTGACGCCCGCGCTGCGCGTCACCGGCTCCATCAGGGTGTCGCCCAGCAATTCGTCGAGTTCGACTTCGCCGGTCATTCGCCACCGCATGATGCACTCCTTAACCGAAACTTAACTACGTCGGCCACGCCGGCCATGGTGTGACTTTTGCCGGCAACCGTGTCGGCAATAAGGCGCGGGCCGGGCCATTCCGCGACATTTCGGACGCACGGGCGTCCGGTAACTCATCGCATCGCCGGAAAACCGCGCTGCGTAAGGCATTTCGTAAATCTTTTTTCACTACGTTCGCACCGATGACGAACGCGAATTCGGCTGATCTCGTCGGCGCCGGCCAAGAGGCCTTGCGGCAAGGCCGCTTCGCCGACGCGGAGCACTGGCTCGGCCTGGCGCTGCAGACCGCGCCGGCGAGCGCCGAACTGATGTTCCTTTACGGCACGGCGCTGGCGCAAACCGGCAAGCGTGCCGAGGCGATTCGTTTCCTCAGCGGCGCGCTCAGCACCGCGCCCAACGACGCGGCGATCATCAACAATCTCGCCACCGTGCTCCGCCAAAGCGGCCGTCTTGACGAAGCCGAGCGCCATCTCCGCCGCGGCCTCGCGCTCCATCCCAAATCGCCGGACTTGCTCGCCAGCACCGGTCAGGTGTTGCGCGCGCAACAGCGTCTCGATCAAGCCACCGAATGCGCCAGCCTTGCCCTCGCCCTTGCGCCGGACCACGTCGAGGCCTTGGTGCTCGCCGGCTTGGTCTTGCGCGATGCCGGAAAAGCGGCCGATGCCGTCGCCTATTTCGAGCGCGCAATTGCGACCAAGCCCGATCACGCCGCGCTGCACGTGGCGCTTGCGGAATCGCTGCTTGCCGCCGGCCGGCTCGCCGAAGGTGCTGCCGAATACGAGTGGCGTTGGCGGCAAGCGCCCATGCCCGAATGGCCGATCCCGTTGTGGGACGGTCGTGCCCTGGGTGAGCACAGCACGTTGCTGCTGTGGAGTGACGGCGGTGCCAGCGAGACTCTGCGCCTCGTCCGGCTCGCCTACGCGCTGCATACGTTCGTCGGACGCGTCATCGTCGCCGCACCGGCCGAATTGCGCTGGCTGCTCGCGTCAGCGCCTGGCGTCGACGATGTCGTCGCGCTCGGCGGTCCTTATCCCCGCTGCGACGCGCATCTGCCGATCGGCAGTCTGCCGTTTCGCCTCGGTTTGCGCGACGAAGCGGTTCCGGCCGAGACACCCTATCTCGCGACCGATCCGACGCGCGCCGACGTTTATGGTCCGCTGCTGGCAGGCGGCGGCTTTAAAGTGGGCCTCGCCTGGAGCGGTGAA
This sequence comes from Alphaproteobacteria bacterium, assembly GCA_028866355.1. Taxonomy (GTDB): domain Bacteria; phylum Pseudomonadota; class Alphaproteobacteria; order ATCC43930; family CGMCC-115725; genus REEB95. The sequence goes on along the minus strand of JAGWIH010000044.1, from coordinate 6,048 downwards.
TCGGGTATGCGTGCGCCGAGCCTGGCCGAGCTTGCGCCGCTGTGCGCCATTCCCAATGTTCGCCTGTTCGCGCTCGATCCGGCAGGACCGACGGTTTCGTCGGCTGGGCTCGGTGACAGGATCGTCGATCTCTCCGCCTGTCTCACCGATGTCGCCGATGCCGCCGCCGTGATCGGCCAGCTCGATTTGGTGATCACCGTCGACGGCCCGATCGCGCACATCGCGGGCGCGCTTGGCCGGCCCGGCTGGGTCATGCTCGGCCGCAACGCACATTGGCGCTGGCTTGCCGGCCACACCGATAGTCCGTGGTATCCGTCACTGTTGCTGTTCCACGAGAACGGCGGCGGCTGGTTCGGCGTCGCGCAGGAAGTCGCTAACTCGCTGGCATTGTTCGCGGCCTCCGCCGAACCGGTGCCGGCGGTGGACCCGGCGCGCGTTGCCGGCTATGCGCGATATTTCGCCGGCAATGGACTCAAGATCGGCCTGGCGCTCGATGGCGATACACCGCTGTTGTCGGATCTTGCGCCGGTTCTGGCGCAGCCCGGCGCGCGCTTCTATGCGCTCGACCGCCGCACTTCGATCCAGGCGGCGCGCAACACTTATGGCGCCCAAATCGGCGACTTCGCTCTGGCTGAAAGCTCGCCGCCCGATGCCGCTGCCTTGGTAAGTCAACTCGACCTATTGATCACGGGCGACAACCGGACGGCAGCGACCGCCGCGGCGCTCGGTATTCCGTCCTGGGTCATGTTGCCAGCCGACGCGCCGGCGCCCCGCGCACGGGGCGCAGCGATCTGGCTATTCCGCCGCGCCTATGGCGACGATTGGCGCAGCGTCGTCGAACAAGTCGATCAGGCGCTCGTGGCCGCCCTCGCCCCGCTGCAAGCCCGCGCGGGCTGACGCACCGCCACATCTCTCGTTCCCAACAAAAAGCCGCGCGGTTTACGCGCGGCTTCCTTGCAGCCCTAATCGGGCTATTCGTCTCAGTGAATACCGATCGAGAAGAACAGATCGACCGGCGGGGCGTAGTATTGCGGTGGCGGTGCGTACACCACCGGCGGCGGTGCCTGATAATAGTAGCGTGGCGCATAATAGCCGGGCGGCGGATGGTGATCGTGGTCGTGCCAGTCGTGGTCGTCGCCGCCGTAACCGTAATGACCACGGTCGTAATCCTGGGCGAAGGCAGTCGCGGTGCCGCCGACCATGACGGCAACCACCGCCACCGCCAGAACAGCGCGGCCTAGCGGGTTGATCCGGTTTTTCATCCGACGCCCCTTAGTGTTGCGACGGAGCCGGCGCCGCGGGCGCCGCGGGCTTCGGTGCCGCCTTGTGCATCGCATGGCGCTCGGCGATACCGCGGAAGACTTCGTCGGCGGTCTTCTTCTGCGCGTCCGACATCGAACCGTAGAGCGTGTCGAACACCGGCACCAATTTCTTCAGCCCGTCCGCATGCGCCTGCGCGATGTCGGAATAGGTCTGCAGATTGTCGACCGCGGTCATGGTCTTCAGCTTGGCGTTTCGATCTTTGACCAGCTGTTCGATCTGTGCGGCGTTATCGCGCATCACCTGCGCGACCTGCTGCCATTGCGGTTCCTGCGCCGCGGTGATCTTCAGGCGCTTATGCAGGCTGGCAATGCGGGCGTCGACGCCACTGAGCCGTTTGCTGGTTTTCTTGGGAGCGGCTTTGGTGGTCGGCGCTGCCGGCATGGCGCTCGGCGCGGCGGTTGGCGGTGTCGGCGGCGGCGCGCTCGGCATCGTGGTTTGCGCAAGCGCGGGAACGACCAACAAGGCACCGGTCAGCGCCACTACGGCGGCAAAGGTGCCATGTCGCTTGGAAGATTCGATCATATGAGCCTCAGGGTTGTTTGTTGGGGGCTGAAGGGGCGCACAATCAAAATCAAACTATGACGGTTAGGTCCACGCCGACGCACGGTACCCGAAACCGCGCCCAGCGCAAGGGCGTACCGCAATGATATCGCCGGCGCTTCATGGCGCTTTTAAGGCGCTGAAGGACCGGCCGATTTGCCCGGCAAATCATCAGTCGCACCCCGGTATGCCGGTCGGCGCCGACGGCTGTTGTGCCAATAGGCGCAGTAGAAAAGCTGTGACGGTACCGCTCGATTGGAACTTATTGGGCGCGGCCGCGTCCGGTTACCGAACGGTCCATCGTTGATGGTGATTGCCATGCTCGCACGATTTTGCCTTCTGCTCGCAGCGGCGGTTGTTCTCGGAAGCTGCGGCATTGTCGCCGCACCCTGTCGGGTCAGCTCGGGCGTCATCAAAGCCGTGCCGCTGGTCGGCGATGTCGCGGCGACGCCGACCGACGCCTGTGCCAACGTCATCGATCCGGATCCGATCTCACGTTCGTGATTTGCCCGCGAGCGCCGGCCTGGGTTACGTCGTCGGCACGATGACGATTTTCCGACGGCAATTGATCGTGGTGCTGGCCATCGCTCTGCCCGTGGCCGGCTGTGGCGTCGGCGGTCCCGCGCATGGCCCCCCGGACGCGCGCGCGGCCGCCGTCGTCGACATGGGCTTCGAAAGCTTCACGCCCGCAACCGTAACCGTCAAAGCCGGACAGGCCGTCGAGTGGCGCAATACGTCGCCGATCACGCACTCGGTCAGCTTCGATTCCAAGGCCGCGGCGAAAGCCGGCGATGCCGCGCTACCGCCCGCCGTTCAGCCCTTCGCATCGGGCGATATCGCCGCCGGCGAAGTCTATCTCCACACCTTCGATAGACCCGGCACCTATCGTTATTTCTGCACCCATCACGAATCTGGCGGCATGCTCGGTACCGTCGTCGTGCAGTAAGAAATCGTCAGCGCCTGACGGCGACGTTCTTGCGAACAATAGCGATGATGATCAGGACGAAGGCAAAAAGCCTCAGCAAGTAGATAGACGGGTCGGTATCTTCGCTGTGCGGACCGGTCAGCGCTGATCCGATCGCGTTGGCCGCCAGCAAACCAAAGGCGGCCGAGAAAAGCGCGAAAAACCCGTCACGCGTCCGGCGCCAGAACTTGAGGAAGAACAGCGCCAAGACGAGAAACCCCGCCGTCAGCGCGCCATCCGCGAAGTGCAATGTTTGATCCATCGGGCCCTCAATCGATTTCCCAAATAAAGCCGTAGAGCAGAAGCGCCACCGCGAGCAACGCCGACCCTGCGCGTTCCGGCCGCAAGTCGAGCACGGTGGGCGTTATGAAGTCGGCAAAGAGCAACACGTTGTTGACGGTCAGTGCGATGAACGATAAGGCGCTCCATAACAGCACGGGCGACCTGCTGCGCGCGAAACTTTGCAGCAAGAGCAATGTCGCCATGAGGCATGTGAGAATGCACAGCACGTAGATCGCCGACGGAACGCTAATCAGGTTAAGAGCCATCGTCGTTGTCCTTCCGGAGTCTGAAAGCGTCGGCAAAGGTCTGGATGTTCGTACGCGGCGTCGACCAGATGACGTGCATGATGGACGCCGGTTCGCTTGCATATGTCGCGGCCAGGTCGTCGACGATTTGGGCTAGCTCGTCTGTCGCCGGGCGATACGTGAAGCGGTCATCAGCAGCCTCGCGCCCCACGAGATCGATCCGCTGCAGCGCGACGAGGGCGTCGCTCACCACCAGACTGCTCGCCCTCAGCTGGCGCACCAGCTCGCCGGTCGTCCAGGAACGCGCCCGCTCTTTGCGCAGCAGCAGCAGCAGCTCGACATCCCACACCGAGCGAATTGAAGTTCTGAGAAATCTTTCGAGTTTCTGCGAAAGCACGACCTGGACTCTGAGGAGCGACAGCGCACCCAACCGGAAGGGCGCGCAATGGCGGCCTTTGCCGATTGGACGAGGTGAGCGCCCATTTTAAGGCGCGGTGAGTACGATGGCGAGAGCGGCGCTCTTGGTCTCGGGTCTCTCGGTTCGCGATCCGTGCTTTCACGGGATCAAACCAAAATGCCAATCGCGCGGTTTCACGCACATTTCCGCTACAATGGTCACAGGAATAGGCGCGGCGCGGTGCGTCTGTTATCAAGAATGCCGGATGGGTGGCCGAGCGGTTTAAGGCACCGGTCTTGAAAACCGGCACACGGGCAACCGTGTCGTGGGTTCGAATCCCACCCCATCCGCCATAAATCTTCCCAATTTTTGCGGCATCGTCGGCGTCGTGCGCCAACCGATCAGTATGGGTTTGGAACCTATACGCGGCTGCCGCGTTCACGGATCACCCCATGCCGCGCATTAGCCTCGTCGCCGGATTGATCGTCGGATCGCTCGCCGCAATTGTCGGCGGGGTGAGGTCGCTGCCAAACGTCACGATCGGCCGCACGAGTGTCAGGGCAGCTTTGCCGCCTGATCCCCATCTATTGGTGTGCCACCAGCAGGGCAAGATGCACATGGGCGTCGCGTCGTGGTATGGCGGTCCAATGTTCCACCAAACCGCAAACGGCGAGAAATTCAAGCCCGACAGAATGGCGGCGGCTTCGCGGACCCTCCCCTTCAATACGACCGTGCGCGTCACCAACCTGCGCAACGGTCGGTCGGTGGTGGTGCGGATCAACGACCGGGGCCCTTACGTGCACGGCCGGATGATCGATCTCACACCCGAGGCTGCGGCCAAGCTCGATATGAAGCATAAAGGCCTCGCGCCCGTCTCGATCGAGATCGTTCGTAACGATCCACCGGTCGCCGACCGCTGAACGCACGACGATTTGCTGCGTGCTGGCTCCATCATGTCGAACGCTCGTCGTACATCCAGCCCTTCTCCCGCTGCCGCCTTGCTCGCGATCGGGCTCTTGGGCGCACCGGTGTCGCCGCAACTTGCGCGGCAATTCGATCAGTGCGCTGGCGGGGACGATACCACGCCGGCCGTGCGCATCGACACGTGCGGCGCGCTGATCGGGTCGAATGCACTCGATCCGATCAATCTCGCGGCTGCCTACGATAATCGCGGCAATGCCTACGCGGCGGAACACAATTTCGATCACGCCATCGCGGACTACGAGCAGGCCACAAAGCTCAATCCCGACGACGCAACCGCTTTCACCAACCTCGGCCTTGCTTATGCCAGTAACGGCGCGTACGACCGCGCCATCGACGCTTATAGCCATGCCCTGATACTCCGGCCGAACGACGCGCCGACGCTCGACAGTCGTGGTCTTGCCTATGCGAAGCTGAAGCAATTCGACCGCGCGATCGCCGACTACAATGCGGCGCTCAAAATCGCGCCCAGCGCCGCCATCGTCTTCGATCGCGGCAATGCCTATGCCGGCCACGGTCAATACGACCAAGCCATCGCGGATTACGATGCCGCGCTCAAGCTCGAGCCGAACTCGGCCACTGTGCTCAACAATCGCGGGCTTGCCCACGCCGCCAAAGGGCAATACGCCGACGCCATCGCCGATTACGATGCCGCGCTCAAGCTTGAGCCGAATTCGGCATTCGCTTTCAACAATCGGGGGCTCGCCCTGGCGCGACAGGGGCACGACGACCGCGCCGTCGCCGATTACAACCGGGCGATCGAGATCAACCCGAGCTACGCCGCCGCCTATTACAACCGGGGTCTCGCGCGGCAACGGGATGGCGACAGCAAGGCCGGCGCCGCCGACATTGCCAAGGCCGAGCAGATCGACCCGGGGATTGCCAGCCCCTAAACGCTTCGCGTCAACCGGATTGGCGCGCGGCCGGTATCAACCGAGCCCGAAACCTAAAATGCGCGCGTAACCAGCTTGCTGCGCCGCGCGACTCTACGTTACGATCCGATCGTTGCTGGCGGGGGACGGGCGCTAGCGGGGGTCTGTTTGACCTGGGGTTGGTATTGTCATGCCCGCGTTGTCGCAGGTTGCGTTAGCACCGGTGCCGCTTGGTAACAACGGTGCCGAATTTTCTGCGTCGCATCTCGGCAAGGCCCTCACCGTCAGGGGCCGGTTGGAGACGACCGGAATCGTCCACATCGACGGCCACGTTAACGGGCAGATCACCGCCGACCGTTTGGTCATCGGCGCTGGTGGCTACGTCGAAGGCGACATCATCGCCAACGACGTGCGGATCGGCGGGCGCTTCACCGGGCGTATTTA
>JAGWIH010000350.1 GCA_028866355.1 Alphaproteobacteria bacterium | reverse complement strand
GCGACGGCGGCACTGACCCAGAAGCTGGCCGGCCATTCGATCGTCGCCTGCCGCGTGCCACCGGGTCAGCGCGGCACGCTCGGCGCGATCTGCCTCGACGAACAAGGCAACGATCTCGGCCGCTTCCTGGTCATCGAGGGGCTGGCGCTTGCCGATTCGAATCAGAGCTACGATTACCTTCCGGCCCAAGGTGCGGCGCGGTCTGCAAAACGCGGCCTATGGTATTTCCGCTGAAACGCGAACGCTCCCGGCGTTACCGCCGGGAGCGTCCGTTTGACTCGTCTCAGCTCGATTCAGGCTGCGTTGTGGCTCTTGGGCCGTACGTACGCCATCGCTGCATGTTCGGCGCAGTATGGCTTGCCCATGAGCGTGCGCTTGCCGCAGAAGCCGAAATCCTTGTCGCCCGGATGTCCGGTCGGCCAGGAGCAGTTTCCGCTGCCGGTCGCCGCCGCCGCCGGCGCAGGACGACGCATCGGCGGGCGCTTCAGCGGCGATGGCCGCGGCGTCAGCGCCAACCGATGTGCCTTCCCCACCACGGCATTCTTGCTAACCCCGAGTCGACGGCCGATTTCAGCCGTCGAATGTCCTTCGTCCCAGAGTCGGGCAAGGTTCTGTACGAGTTCAGCGGTCCAGATCGATTCCATAAGCCGTCCCCCCGTATATCGTGGTGAGAGATCGTCTAACCACTAAATACGGTATCATGGGCGACCGGGCCGGCCAATACCTGCGATTCGGATATCCCCGGGATTCACAGCAGTCCGACCCACCGCACGAGCGCGCGATGCCATGCTCGTTCTGATCGCCACGCTCGCCATCCAGGCGCTGGCCACTCTGATGGTCTTGGCACCGCCGGTATTCGCCGGGCTCGCCGCACCGGATTTCGGCATTAGCGCCAATCATATCGGTGTCTTCACCGCAGTGGTTTATGCCGCGGCGGTTCTTTCGACCGGCATGTCGGGCGGACCGGTACGACGTTACGGCGCGATCCGCGTCAGCCAAGCGGCGTTGCTGATCGGCGCCGCCGGCTTGGCGCTGCTGGCCAGCGCGTCGATCTGGCTTGGTCTCATTGGCGCCGTCTTCATCGGAGTCGGTTATGGACCGATGACGCCGGCAAGCTCGCATCTGCTGATCCGGCAGACGCCGCCGGCGCGCCGCGCGCTCGTTTTCTCGATCAAGCAAACCGGCGTGCCGCTCGGTGGCGCGTTGGCGGGACTCGTGGTGCCGCCGCTGGCGATTCCATTCGGCTGGCGCGGCGCGGCGCTCGCGGTCGCGGCGGTCAGCGCCTTGCTCGCGGTCGTCTGCGAGCCGTTGCACAAAAGCCTCGACGACGATGTGGACCCAAAGGCGGCCGGCGGCAGCCATATCGTCGCCGCCGTCAACATGGTGCTCGGCGAGCCGGTGCTGCGCCGCCTGGCGCTCGCTTCGCTCAGCTATTCGGCGATGCAGCTGTGCGTCAGCGCCTTCGTCGTCAATTTCCTAACCGAACGGGCCGGCATGGCGCTGGTCGCGGCCGGCGTCGTGATGGCGGTGCTACAGGCCGCCGGTATCGTGGGCCGCGTGCTGTGGGGTTGGACGGCGGATCGCCTGCTCAGTGCGCGGCAGGCGTTGAGCCTGCTTGGCTTGACCATCGGCGCCGCCGGCGCCGTGCTGGCGCTGGTCGGGCCGGGTTGGCCGTTCGCCCTGGTGTTGGCCGTGGCGGCGGCGCTCGGCGCCGTAGCGTTGGGTTGGAACGGCGTGTTTCTCGCCGAAGTCGCGCGCCTGGCGCCGGCGGGCAGTGCCGGCATGGCGACCGGCGGTGCGCTGGCGCTGACGTTCGTCGGCGCACTGCTTGGGCCGCCGATATTCGGCGCGATCATCGATATGACCGGCAGTTACCGGGTGGCGTTCTTCGTAGCCGCGGCCGCCGCGGCGCTCTCCGGCCTCGCGGTCAGCCCACGGACGCGGTGACGGAAATCGTCAGCCGTTGTGCGGCAGCAATTCGATGGACGAGGCTTCGCGTCCGCGGCGCGCCTGCGACACCATCATGCGGACCGGCTGGCCGGGCTCGAGCCCGTCGATGCCGGAGCGGCGCAGCGC
>JAGWIH010000001.1 GCA_028866355.1 Alphaproteobacteria bacterium | reverse complement strand
CAACGTTTCGAGCGTCACGATCGAAGGCGAAAGCTTCAACATCGGTGCCACGATCGGACCGGGCCAGCACGCTTATTCCGCGGTGATCAATCCGGCGCTCGATACGCTCGGCGACAATGGCGACACCGGAAGCGCCAGCGCCGCCGCCGCGTCGCAGGATAGCGGCACGGGTTTGACTCCGCTGGGAACGTTCAACGACACCGCGCTGAGCGGGATCAGCGGCACCTTCGGCTACCTGTTCGACAGCGGCAACACATCGGCTAACGGCGCCGGCCGCGCCGACGCGGTCAACTACGCCGATACTTCGGACGCCGCGACGCTCAACGGCTCGACGACCGCCGGTGCGACCAGCGTGATCGAATGGAGCAGCACGGCGACGATCGATGGCAACACGCATATCGACGGCGCACCGGGCTCGAGCGCGGCCACCGGCGGCATCAACGTGCTCGAAATCGAAAGCGCAACAACACAGAACCTCGATTTCACCTCGACGCTAAGCAGCGATCCGACCACCGGCAACATCAAGAACGTTGAAGTCTTCGACCTGACCGACGGTGCGCATTCCAGTGTCGCCAACAGCATCACGCTGACGGCCAACGACGTGTTCCAGTTGGCGGAGCATGAACCGACGGCGATTCAGAACGCTGGCGGCGCAGCCGCGCTGTGGATCCTTGGCGGCACCAACGACACGGTAAATCTGGCCGGTACGGGCTCGACCTGGACGCAGATCAGCGCGCCGGTCACGCAGACCGGACAGGCCGGCGGCAATCCTAGTCAGATGGTCGGCTTCACCGAGTTCGCGGCGACGACCACGGGCGGACAGGCCGTGCACGTCTACGTTCAGAACGCGATCCAGAACGCGGGCCACGTCGCGCACGCGTGACGCGCCGCAACGTCTGTACGGCGGGGTACATTGGGGCAAATCTGTGGCTATTTCGGCGGCAAATTTGCAACAGCGCCCGGTAATCGGCCCCTAGCGGGCCTATCCGGCTCTATCCAAACCCGTACGCGCTTTATTACAATTCGCCCTCTGCTGCTGGTCTCGACATTTACAAATCGAGGGGTTTTCGCGCATGCGCAAAGGGGGGATCGTCGTCCTGACGGCGACCGCTATGGTCGCTTCGGCCCACGTCGCCTTCGCCCAAACCGGCCTTTATCCGACCGGGATCACGCCGCCGGAGCTGACGGCGCCTGAGAAAGTCAGCGTCCTCCAGCGGCCGCGGCCGGACTACAGCCCGGTGGGCGGCCGGATCGGCGACTTCTTCTTCTTTCCGAGCGCCGAGGCCGAAGGCTATTGGGACTCGAACGTCTTTTATGCGCCACACGCCAAGAGCGACTTCTACACGTCGCTGCGGCCGAACCTGACGGTTGATTCCGATTGGGGAACGAACCAGCTCAACTTTTTGGCCAATGCCGAGGTCCGCCGCTTCGCGACGCAGGTGAGCGAGAACCAGACCAACTACCAGCTCGCCTCCAACGGCCGTCTGGACATCCTGCACGGCGAGTACCTCGACGGCGGCCTCAGCTTCCAGAACGAGCATGAAGAGCGCTATGCGCCGAGCTCGGTACCGACCCAGCTTCATCCAACCGAGTACCAGGATTCGGGCGGCCAGCTCAAATTCGTGCGCGAGCGCGGCGTCCTCGGACTGCAGATGAACGGTAAGGTGGACTACTACAGCTACAACAATGTCTTCACGACGAGCGGCACGCAGATTCGCGAATCTGACCGCAACCGCATCGAGATCGCCGGCGGACCGAAGGTGACGTACGAGATCGTTCCGGACTATCACGCCTTCATCGCCGCCGCCGGCAACGACCGCATCTACCAGTCAACCTTCGACAGCAACGGCTTGAAGCGGTCGTCGCACGGCGGCGAAGTCGACATCGGCACCGACGTCCTGATCACGCAGCTGATCAGCGGCGAGATTTTCGTCGGTTATATGCAGCAAAATTACGACGACTCACGCCTGCCGACGATCCATAGCCCCGGCTTCGGCGGTAGCCTGTTGTGGAACGTCAGGCCGTCGACCTCGATCCGCGCCAACGCGTCGCGCACCATTCAGGAAGTCGACCTGTTCGGCACCACGGCGGCCGGGACCGTGACATCGGCGCTACAATCGGCCGTCGGCGTCGAGATCGAGCAGGAGGTTCTGCACAACATAACGGCCACGGTCGGCGGCAGCCTTACCTCGGACGACTTCCAAGGCACGTCGCGGACCGACAACATCTACGAGGCCGATGCCGGCTTGACCTACTTGCTCAACCGGATGTGGAGCGCGGGGCTGGATTTCACGTATCAGAACCGCACGTCGAACACCTCGGGTGTCGGCTTCAGCCGCGCCCTGATCGGCGCCAAAGTCCGCCTGCAATACTGACGCCGGGCGTTTCGGCTCAGATCCGCTGTAGCGCCGCCGCGATCCGCGTGCTTAGCGGCTCGGCCTCCTCGTCGGCGATGAAGAGGAAATTGTTGCAATAGCGGTCGAACGATTGGCGCGGTATGCCGGGCCGAAAGCCGGCGATGTCCGCCGGCCGCTGCATCGTCGTCGGATCGAACGTCTCGAAACCCGCGAGGGTGCGACCACAAACGAAATAGCCGCGATAGTTGAAACGCCGCAGGAAGGCGTGGATACGCGCCGGCGCCCCAGGCATGCGGCCCTCCTCGATCTCGATTAATAGGCGCGGCCGGCAGCGGGCGATCGTTCTGGCTGCGCCGTCGAGAACCGCTTCTTCGTGGCCTTCGACGTCAACTTTGATAAATCCGGCATCGCCGGCGAAAACCTCGTCGAGCGGCCGCGTCTGGACGGCGATTTCCGTGACAGGCGCCGTAGCCCCGGCGCCGTTGTTCAGACTGGCGAGGCCGTTCAGCGCCGCGCCGTCGATCAACGGAATGCGCAGGATTGCCATGCCGGATTCACGCGATAACGCGATGTTACGCACCACGACACGTGGCGCAAATTTCCATGCCAGTGCCTCGGCAAGCGACGGAACCGGCTCGAAAGCATAGACCCGGCGCGCATACCGTTTCATGAAGTGCACGTAGCTGCCTTCGTGCGCACCGACGTCGACCGCATCGCGCTCGCGTTGGCAGAGGTGACGCACGAGACGTAGCTCGCGTTCGCCGTATTTTTCGAAATAGCGCGCTTCGCGCCAGAGCAGCAACGGCTTGGGACAAAACTCGCGCGCGGCGGCTTTGGCTCGGCGCACGATTCCGTTCTGCGCTGAGACGGCCTGCATGGAATACATCCAGAACAAAAAAGGCGCTGCACTAGACCAGCCGCGAATAGCGCGCGCCAGTGGCCGTTACGTGGCAATCCGATCGACACAGATTGATCACTCGCGGCCCGAACGATGGGCCGTTTCAGTAAATCCTGTGCCGAGTCAGCGGCCCGGCGCGCGGGTGAGTTGTATGCGCCGCGAACGGCGTGGAAGGAGTCGGCAGTCAGTGGACGACCGGTCCCGTCATCGCGTCGCCGCAGCGTCATTGCGGCCAGATCCCGACACACATCTGCGCACCGATCATCTGCAGCAGGACATGACCGGTCGTTCGGTTCGCGGTGGCATGATCACCGTCGGCGCACAACTCGCCAAGGTCGTGGCGCAGTTCGGCGTGACTGTCGTCCTGGCGCGGCTGCTGCGCCCCGAAGCATTCGGTCTTGTCGCGATGGTCGCGGTCGTCATCGCATTTCTCGAGCTGTTCAAGGATTTTGGCCTCTCCGCCGCAACCGTCCAGCGCCCACATATCACCCACGCGGATACCAGCGCCCTGTTCTGGGTGAACGCCGGCCTCGGCGTCGCCGCGGGGCTTCTGATGATTCCACTCGCGCCGGTGCTGGCGTGGTTCTACGGCGAACCTGCCCTGGTCAGCGTCACGCTCTGGTTGGCTGTCGGCTTCGTGCTCAGCGGCCTGTCGACTCAGCATCTGGCGGTCTTGCGGCGTCAGATGCGCTTTACCGCCTTGGCGATGATCCTGATGTGGTCGGAGATCATCGGCATGGCGGTCGCCGTCGCCGCCGCATTCGCCGGCGCCGATTATTGGGCGCTCGTGGCGCAGCGGCTGGTCTGGGCGTTGTGTCTTCTGGCCGGCGCGTGGATGTTCTGTTCATGGCGACCGGGTCGGCCCGCGGGATTCCGGCGTGTGCGCGACTTGCTGCGCTTCGGCGGTCATGTCACCGGGTCGAATCTCGTCGGCACGTTCGTCCGCAATCTCGACCAGATGCTGATCGGCTGGTATTGGGGCTCGACGCCGCTTGGTCTTTACGAGCGTGCGTACAAAATCCTTCTCCTGCCGATCAACAACCTCAACGCGCCGCTGTTCTCGGTTGCCATGCCGACACTGAGCCGGTTGGCGGACCAGCCCGCGCTCTACCGGCGCGCCTATCTCGGCACCGTCGAGAAGCTGAACATGGTGACTATGCCCTGCGCCGCGCTGCTCATCGCAGTTCCCGGCCTCGTGGTGCGCGTCCTGTTCGGCCCAAATTGGCTTGCCGCCACGCCGATCGTCGCTTGGCTCGGTGTCGCCGCCCTCTACCAGCCGATCGGCTATACCTGTAGCTGGCTGTTCATGACGCAGGATCGGACGGCGGAAATGCTCCGCTGGGGCCTGATCGGTTCGGCGCTCAACGCTGCACTCATCGTCGTTGGTCTGCCGTTCGGGCCGGTCGGCGTCGCCGCCAGTATTGCCGCCGGCGGGCTCGTGGTGCGCATACCCTTATTGTTCTGGGCGGTGGGGCGACACGGCCCGGTGTCGTTGGGCGACCTGGTGCGCAGCATGCTGCCGTCGGCCGGCGCGTCGGTGGCGATCGTCGTGGCGCTCGTCCTGGCGCAGCGCGCCGGGATTCTCAACAGCATGACCGCCGTAGCGGCGCTGGCGCTTGCGGTGGCGATCGCTGCCCTGGTGGCCCTCGCTTGCTTCGCCATCATGCCGCAAAGCCGAAAGGCCCTGGCGGAATTCGCCGCCTTGCCGCAATTCCTGATTCGCCGCCGCGCCAATGCTTGACGTGCGCGAGCCGGCGATGACGGCGATGAAACAACCGACGGAGCGGCCGCTACGGGTGGCGGTCTTCGCGAACGAGTTTCCGGCGCTTAGCGAGACATTCGTCCTCAGCCACATCACCGGCCTGCTCGACGCCGGCAACGACGTGACGATCTTCGCCAATCTGCCGCGCGCCGGCGATCCGTCGGTGCATGCCGATTTCCGCCGCTATCGACTCAACGAGCGGCTGCGTTACCGCGCGATGCCGGCCAATCGCGCCGCACGAATCCTCGGCGCCTCTCGAATTCTAATCCGCCGCCGACTGGCGCGGCCGGCGTTGCGCGCGCTCGATCCGCGCTACCAAGAGGAAGCTCGATCCCTGGCGCTGTTGCACTGGACGGACCGCCTGGTCGACCATCCGCCGTTCGACATCATTCATTGCCATTTCGGCCTGACCGGGCGCACCGCCGCGTTCTTGCGCGAGATCGGCGCGATCCGCGGCCGCGTCGTCGTCAATTTCCACGGCGTCGACGCCAGCGCCTGTCTCGACCAGGATCCCAACCTCTATCATCACCTGTTTCGCGTCGGTGATCTGTTCCTGCCCGTCTCGGCGCATCTGGGCCGGCGGCTAGTCCGCCACGGTTGTGATCCCGACCGGATCCGAGTTCATCATTTGGGCGTCGACCTGACGCGGTTTCCGTTCCGGCAACGGCGGCCGGACCCGGCGCACCCGCTCGCGGTTTTGACGGTGGCGCGGCTGGTCGACAAAAAAGGCGTCGCCTATGGCCTGCGCGCCGTGGCGCAGGCGGCCGCGGCGGGCACGGCCATCCGGTACGTCATCGTTGGCGACGGTCCCTTGCGTGCGCCTCTGGTATCGCTGGCGCGCGAGCGCGGCATCGCCGATCGGGTGACCTTTTGCGGTTGGAAGACCCAGGACGAAATCATTGCCTTGATGGGCGAGATGGACGCGCTGCTGTTTCCCAGCATCACGGGCGCCAACGGCGACCAGGAAGGTTCGCCCGTCGTCCTTAAAGAGGCAATGGCGACCGGTTTGGCCGTGGTGGCGACACGCCACGCCGGCGTCGACGAGATCGTCGAGCATGGCGCTTCGGGTCTGCTGGCGGATGAGCGCGACGTCGACGGCCTGGCAAATGCGTTGCTGGCCCTGGCGCGCGACCCGGCCCTCTGCGCCCGGCTCAGCGCCGCCGGACGTGCGAAAGTGGCGGCAGAATTCGACGTGCAGGGCCTGAACCGGCGGCTGCAACAGCATTATCGGTCGCTGCTATGAGCCTGGCGGCGGCCCAAAGCCGGCCCACGGACATGGCCACAACGACGGATGGGCCCTTTGGACCATCCGATCTCGTGTTGTCCCTTCCGGTCGGCGATCTCGTTGCCGCTTATCGCCGCAAGTGCGGCGCCGACGTCGCGCCCTGGTTCGGAAGCCTGCGAGAAATCCAACTCTTCGAATGTCGCGCAACCGGCTATCGATTCTGGCGTCCCGCGTCGATCGCCGGCGACGAGCGGTTCTATCGCTATTTGGCGCGGCAGTCGCCGGACTATTATCACGCCGAACGCTGGGAATATCCGTTTATCCGGCGGTTGGCAGCGCTGCCGGACCGTGTGCTTGAGATCGGATGCGGCCGCGGCTTCTTTCTGCGCAGTCTCGAAGGCCGCGTCGCCGACGCGATCGGCATCGAATTCAACCGCGCGGCGATCGACGACAAGGTGACGCGGTTTCCGATTGTCGAGTCCGCGATCGAGCAGGTTGCGGCGGCCGCGTCGGAATGCTTCAGCTTGGTGTGCAGTTTCCAAGTTCTCGAGCACGTCGTAGCACCCGACACGTTCCTCGCGGCCTGCATCAAATGCCTGCGGTCCGGCGGAATTCTGGCGCTGGCCACGCCTAACCACGCGTCGGCGATGCTGGCGCGGCGCGAAGACGCTTTCGATCTTCCGCCGCACCATATGGGCCATTTCTCGGCGCCGGTTTACGAGCGCTTGGCGCAATTGTACGGCTTGGCAGTCGAACAAATTTACGTCGAGAAGCGCTATTTCGAACTCAACGACACGGTGACCGACGCGACGCGCGGCGCCTTTGTCTACCGCGCGGCACGACGGGTCGCGAGCGCGCTGATGGGCTTTGCATACGCGCGGACGCGCGAGCCCGGAAACAACATTCTCGTCATTCTGCGTAAACCCTGAACGCCGGCGTCAGGCGTTGGCCAGGCGCGGCGCCGCGACGATGGTGGGTGTGCGCCTCGCCGCAACGGCGGTCCGATAGAGCGCGTGATAGCGGGCGGCGACCGTATCGATATCGAACTTCGATGCCGCTTTGACCCGCGCCCGTGTTCCGAGCGGCGTACCCTGTCGGACTTCATCGAGGCACCAGGCGATCCCACGGGCAAGATCGTCGGCGCTGAACGGCTCGGCCAGATACCCATCGACACGGTGATCGACGATGTCGCGCGGCCCGCCGGTGTCGAAAGCGACCACCGGCGTGCCGCACGCCATCGCCTCGACGACAGTCTTGCCGAAGGCCTCCTGAAGCGACGGCATGACCGCGACGTCAGCGCTCGCATAAAGCTGCGCTAGACGGACGTCGTCGTCGATATAGCCGAGATACCGCGATTCGATGCCAAGATCGGGCAGATCGCCATGCCGAAGATCGCCGAAAACCACAAGCATAACGTCGGAACGTTCCGTCGCGCCGCGGAATTTTCCCAACGCCGCAAGCAATTCGCGAAACCCCTTGCGCGGATCGCGGGTCGCGCGCATTGCGCCGTAAATGATGATCGGGCGGTCGGGTGGAAGACCGCAATATTGCCGTGCCTGGCGCTTCTCGATCGGCTGGAAACGGTCGAGATCGACGCCGTTCGGGATCACTTCGATCGGATAGTGGCGGAGCAGCGTGCTGGCACGGGCGCAATCGGCCAACCAGTCGCTGATCGGTACGAGCCATAAATCGGCGTCGGACCAGTGGCGTTGTTTGCCGCGCCAGATCGCGCGGCTGAGGTCGTCGTCCTGATCGGAATGCAGCTGCGGACAAGCGCCGCAGGCATGTTGGTACCGGGTGCATCCGCTGGTGTAGTGGCACCCGCCGGTAAATGGCCACATGTCGCGCAACGTCCAGACCACCGGACAGCTGAATTGCTTCAAGGCGCGCACCGGAAAAAAGCCGGCACCAACCCAATGGAGATGGACGATGTCGGGCGTGAACTGTTTGGCGAGGGCACCCAATCGACTGGGCAGCCAGCCGACGGTCCAGAACGACGCCATCGGCCCATGTCCGCGATAGCGATTCAGCGGCAGCGCGTCGAATTTCATCCGTGCCATGGCCCAGAGCCGCATGAGCGATCCGGGCAACTGCGACACCGTCGGATCACTGCCGCGTTTGCAACCGACGACCATTCGCGAATTGCAACCGCGCGTCCGCAACGCGTGGTGCAGCCACAGCGACCCGCGTGCGGCGCCGTCGTCGCCGTCAAACGTGCTGAGATGAAGGATCTTGAGACCCTCAGAGACGCGAGAGCCGGCATCCGGAAGAACGCCTCCACCTTCGCGCATTACCGAAGCTCGCGATTTATTCGCCGGCTGCTTGTGTTATCCGAGCCGGACATCGTGACGACAATTCGAATGTTTGGGAAACGCGGCGGTCCTACCGGCGTGTGCGACAGGGGAAGTGTTCGACGACAGAAAGCCACTAATCAGGTGCCGTTGATGTCGATGGATGTTTGGCCCAACGGCATCACGCACGCGTGATATCCCACCGGCCAGTGACCAGCGTGGTCACGGCCGACGAATCACAGCTTTGTCACACGGCAGCATGGGACCGCACGGACTGATCGTGCGGCACAACCAAGGTAGCCGACGCGTTGTTGAAGGAATTCGTTACAACGACCGACGCCGCAGATACGCCGCGTCGCGCGCCAGCGCATGGTCGCGACCCGGAAAAGTCGGGTACACCACGGTCATCCGATCCGTCTGCGGTCCGGTAAGGATGCGGCAAAGCGCCGCCGCGTCCTCGTCGGCGACGAATGTGCTGCGCGGGAGCGCCGCCAACCGATGCCGCTTCTGGAGATAGTCGGCGGCGGTGAGTGTCTCGAAGAAATTCGTCAGCGACTCTTCGAGGGGGTCGGCAAAAGTCCAACCGATGCGCGTGCGTTCGAGCATGTTGCCGAACTCGAAACCGCGCACCGCCAGGCACGGCACGCCGAACAGCCCCGCCTCGTAGAAGCGGTTCGGCAACAGCCAGCGCGAATTGTCCGCGGTATTTTCGAGATCGAGCGCCCAAACGAAATCGACGCCGCCATAGAGCGCCGCCAGCCCCTCGGGATTTGCGTACTCGCCGTCATAAACCATGTTCGGCTGGCGATCGAGCGCGGCGCGGAAGCGCGTCTCGCGCACGGTCGTGAAAATGCCACCAAAGCGGAACAGAACGCGATGGCGCAGTCGCCGCGCCAGACGCAGCATCAGCGCGAACGTTTCCTCGCCGCGGATGAGGCCGAAGTACCCGACGGTCCAGCGGTAATCGCCGGCCGGCCGTGGTGCCGGCGTCGCGACCGGTGGCGGCCGATGCGTCAGCGCCGAGCGATGCAGCTTGTTCTCGAGTACGAACCATTCGCCGGCATAGCCTTGGCGTGACGCATAGAAATTGCGATAGAACGCCGGCGACGACACAACCAGAACGCGGATACGGCGCAGGCACCACCTTTCGAACCAGCGCAGCACCGCCGCGCGCCAGCGCCGCGAGACGAACGGCGGCTGGATGTCGAGAACCTCGTAGCCGACGGGAACGGTCGGGTTGAAAAGCCGGCGCGCCAGCAATGCAAGCGCCAGTTGGTCGATATTGCGCGCGTAAAACACGGCGGCCGCCCGCAGCTGGTGCCGATTGGCGAGCAGGCGTGGCACCGCACCGACCAATGCCCGTAGGCGGTGCCAATACCGCGCGTCATGCGTTGCGCCGAGCAGGACATACGGACAATCCGGTCGGTAGCGCGCGTTATAGCGTCCACGCCGAAAGCCGAAGATCACCGGCGCGATGCCGTTGTCGACGAATTCCTGAACGCGTTTAACGGTATTGGTTTCGGTGATGTCCGGCGCGAAAAAAATCAGGACCCGGTTATCGGTCGAGTGCAACACTGCCACGGTCTCCGTGCGGCGCCGCTGCCCTGACTGGCCAGCTAAAAATTATTGCCCGCGCGCCGTTCTCTCCAATGTGACCATTCTGTGTTACCCACGGCAGCGCCATTTTTAGCGTGCACAAACGCCACACGTTGATCACTGGCGACGCGGAGTGCGGCGATGTTTCCCTCAAACGCCGGTTCGGACCGGGGACGAAAAAACAGACGCCACGTGCCGACGGTTCATCTTCATCCTGCTGAGCTCATCCGAACCGCGCCGCCGCCGACGCGCCGACTGCGATTCGACCGTGTCGCGATTTCGTGTGTTTTTGGTGACCCGGCCGATCGGCGGACATGGTCGGGCGCACCCTACAACCTGGGGACGGCTTTGCGGCGGCTGGGTATCGAAGTGGAAACCATTCATCCGGTGATCGGCCGTGCACGGCGGCTCGCTTACGCCGCGCGGTGGCTGCTCGACGGCTACGGTCGGCTCTCGACCACCGAACAGGTGCTGCGCGCGACGCCGGCGCGCGACCATAACGCCGTCACCGTTGCCGAAGAGACCGCGCGGCTGGGCGTGAATCACGTCATTCACACCGGAACGCTCGACCTACCCGCGTTCGATCTGTTGCCGGACATCCGCCATTATCTCTACTGCGACCAAAGCTGGAACCTGTCATTGCGCCACCGGCCCGATGCCGGCCATTACACGCCGCGGGCGCTGGCGGAATATGAGCGGCTCGAGCGCGAGGCGCTGGCATCGGTCGCACACGTTTTCACGTTCAGCGCGCAGACGCGCGACAACATCATCAAGCATTACGGCCTGCCAGCCGGGCGGGTCACCGTTGCCGGCTCGGGCATGGGCAATATCTCCCCCTATTTCGGCCCCAAGGATTACCGCGCGGCACGGCTGCTGTTCGTTGCCAAGCACCTGTTCCGGGCCAAAGGCGGCTCGCTGCTGTTGCGCGCCTTTGCCCTGGCGCGCCGCAGCCGGCCCGATCTGACCCTGACGATCGTCGGCGATCCGCGCAGCCGCACCCAGGTGCCGCGTGACCCGCACATCACCTTCCTGGGGAACGTCAGCTGGGATGCGCTGCGGCGACTTTATGCCGACGCGACGTTGCTGACCCAACCGATGCTCAACGATCCATGGGGCCAGGTCTATCTCGAGGCTCTGTGCTCGCGCACGCCAGTCCTGGGCCTCAATCGCAACGGCCTGCCCGAGATCGTCGAAGATGGCTCGCACGGGATTCTCGTCGACGAGGCGACCCCGGAGGCCGTTGCGGCTGGAATTCTGAGTGCGGTCGCCGATCCAGAGCGGCTCAAGCAGATGGGCGAAAGCGGCCAACGCCACGTGATGAACGCTTATTCGTGGGACCGCGTGGCCGAGCGGATTGCTTGTATCTAATCGAGGTGCATTGAATGACCGACAAGATCGCGTTGATTACCGGTATCACCGGACAGGACGGCGCCTATCTCGCGGAGTTCCTGCTCCGGCGCGGCTACACCGTGCACGGTATCAAGCGCCGGGCGTCGCTGATCAACACGCATCGCGTCGATCATCTCTACCGCGATTTGCACGAAGGCGACGGACGCTTCGTCCTGCATTACGGCGACATGACGGATTCGCTCAATCTGCTGCGCGTTCTGGAGGAAGCCCGGCCGACCGAAGTCTACAATCTCGCCGCGCAGAGCCACGTTCAGGTGAGCTTCGAGACACCGGAATACACGGCGAATACCGACGCGCTCGGCACGCTTCGTGTGTTGGAGGCCATCCGTATCCTAAAGATGCCCGACCGGGTGCGGTTCTACCAAGCCTCGACATCGGAGCTGTTCGGCAAGGTGATGGAGACGCCGCAACGCGAGGTGACGCCGTTCTATCCGCGGAGCCCGTATGCAGTGGCCAAGCTTTACGCCTATTGGATCACGGTCAATTACCGCGAGGCCTATGGCCTGCACGCGTCGAACGGCATCTTGTTCAATCATGAATCGCCGGTCCGCGGCGAAACCTTCGTTACCCGCAAGATCAGCCGCGCCGTCGCTGCGATCGAGCGCGGCGCGCAAAAGCGGCTCTATCTCGGCAACATCGACGCGAAGCGCGATTGGGGCCACGCCCGCGACTATGTCGAAGGGATGTGGCTCATTCTCCAACAGGAGAAACCCGACGACTATGTGCTCGCCACCGGCGAGACACATACAGTCCGCGAATTCGTCGAGCGAGCATTCCGCTGCATCGGCCGGACGATCGTCTGGTCTGGAATTGGCGCCGACGAGCGCGGCCTGTGCGACCGCAGCGGCGAGTGCCTGGTTGCGATCGATCCCCACTACTACCGCCCGACCGAGGTCGATCTGCTGCTCGGCAATCCCGAAAAGGCCCGGCAGCGTCTCGGCTGGCGCCATAAAACCAGCTTCGAGCAGTTGGTCGCCGAGATGGTCGAAGCCGACCGGCGGGCGCTCAAACGGGGAGACTCCGATGCCGACGAATTCACCATACGCGCTGCAGAATAAGCGCGTCTGGGTTGCTGGCCATCGCGGGTTGGTTGGCGCTGCTCTGGTGCGGCGCCTGGCGGCGGAGCAGTGCGAGATCCTGACCGTGGGGCATGTCGACTGCGACCTGCGCCAGGCGCCGGCGGTCGAGGCCTGGATGACGGCCAACCGGCCTCAGGCTGTGTTTGTCGCCGCGGCGCGGGTCGGCGGCATCTATGCCAACGATTCGCGGCCGGCGGATTTCATCTACGACAACCTGATGATCGCGGCCAACGTGATCGAGGCGGCGCGGCGCACCGGCGTTGAAAAGCTGCTCTTTCTCGGCTCGACGTGCATCTATCCGCGCCTGGCGCCGCAGCCGATGC
Source organism: Alphaproteobacteria bacterium (assembly GCA_028866355.1). Classification (GTDB taxonomy): domain Bacteria; phylum Pseudomonadota; class Alphaproteobacteria; order ATCC43930; family CGMCC-115725; genus REEB95. The sequence continues at coordinate 34,131 of JAGWIH010000001.1, read as the reverse complement.
ACGAGGATTCGCTGCTTACCGGCCCGCTCGAGCCGACCAACCAATGGTACGCGGTCGCTAAGATCGCCGGCATCAAGCTGGCCCAGGCCTATCGCCGCCAGCACGGCTGCGACTTTATATCGGCGATGCCGACCAATCTTTACGGCACCGGCGACAATTTCGACCTGCGTTCGAGCCACGTCCTGCCGGCGCTGATCGCCAAAGCGTACGACGCCGTGGAGCACGACGCGCCGACGGTCGAAATCTGGGGCAGCGGCCGTCCTCTGCGCGAATTCCTGCATGCCGACGACTGCGCCGACGCCCTCGTACATTTGATGAAAAATTATTCCGGCGAAGACATCGTCAATGTCGGCAGCGGCCAGGAAGTCAGCATCGCCGACCTGGCATACCTGGTTTGCCGCGTCGCCGGCTTCCGCGGCCGTCTGGTTTTCGACACGGGCAAGCCCGACGGCACGCCCCGCAAACGGGTCGACATCGGTCGGCTGACGGCCCTCGGCTGGCAGCCGCATATCACGCTCGAAGACGGCGTCCGGGAAACCTATCGCTGGTATGCCGAGCACCGTCGATCGGTGCGCAGGCAACAGCTTGAAGCCGTCTGACGCCGCCAAGGCGCTCGCCACCGACCATTTGCTGACCGACCTGCGCGGTCGTTCGGTGCGCGGCGGCGCCGTCACCTTCGGTGCACAGGCGGGCAAGGTGGTCTTGCAGCTAGCCACCGTCGTCGTCCTGGTCCGGATGCTGCCGCCGGGCGCCTTCGGTCTCATCGCCATGGTCGCCGCGCTGTCGGCGGTGCTGGAATTCGTCAAGGAGCTCGGCCTGTCTGCGGCGACGATCCGCGAGACCGGCGTCACCCATGCCCAGGTATCGGCGTTGTTCTGGATCAACGCCGCCGTCGGCGCGTCGATCGCAGTGGTGCTTTTCCTCGCGGCGCCCCTGATTGCCGACTTTTATCACCGGCCGGAAGTGACGTCGGTGACGCGCTGGCTGGCGCTGAGTTTCCTGATGAGCGGCCTGACGGTGCAGCACTGGGCGCTCTTGCGCCGCCAGATGCGCTTCACGGCAACGATCTGCGTCGATATCGGCGGCGACCTCGCCGGCTTGATCGCTGCCGTGCTCCTGGCGTTGTCGGGTGCCGGTTATTGGGCCCTCGTGGTCCAACGCCTGGTCGTACCCGCGGTCGCATTGATCGGCAGCTGGTCGCTGTGCCGCTGGCGGCCGGCGCGGCCGCGGCGCGCGGCTGGCGTGCGCGAACTCTTCGCCTTCGGCCTGTCGGTAACCGGCGTCAACATAACGGCAGCGGTCAGCCGCAGCATCGACCAGATCCTGATCGGCTGGGCCTGGGGCGCCGACGTGCTCGGCCTTTACGAGCGCGCGTCGAAACTTCTGTTGACGCCGGTCAACAATCTGGCGGTACCGGTATACGCCGTCGGCTTGCCGACGCTGAGCCGCATCGCGCATCAAGACGCGCGCTATCGCCGCGCATTCAACGAGCTGTTCGAAAACTTGGCCATGGTCGTGCTGCCCAGTGCGGCGTTGCTGGCTGCGACCGCCGATTGGGCCGTTCGGATCCTGTTCGGTGTGCGTTGGTCCGCCGCGGCGCCGTTGGTCGCTTGGTTCGCGGCGTCGGCGGCGTTCCTGCCGTTGTTGCAAGCCGCTGGCCTGCTCTATCTCAGCCAGAACCGGCCATACGAGATGGTGCGCGCCGGGTTGGTGGACCTGGCACTTTGCGTGCTGGCGGTCGTAGCCGGATTGCACGCTGGCGCGGTTGCCGTGGCGGGGGCGCTGGCGATCGTCGGCCTCGGCCTGCGCCTGCCGATCGGGCTGTGGCTGGCGACGCGACGCGGTCCGGTGCGCCTCGGCGATTTGTTGGCAGCGCTGGTGCCCGCGCTAACGGCCGCGCTGGTGATCGGCGCCGCGATCGTGGCGCTACGCCGTTTTGTCCTGCGGGCTACCACCCCAGCCTTGCCGGGCGCGCTGTTGGCGATCGTGGCTGCCGCGGCGGCGGCCGCTGCGATTTATGCGATCCTGCCGCGCTCGCGCCGCGCGCTGTACGGCTTGGGACGTTTGGTACATGAGTTGCGCCGGCAGCAGCCGGCGCTCAAAACCTAGGTCGCACCAACCGGTGCGCCATCATCGTCGTCTTTGGGCGCACCGTTCTTGATGCGCAGCCGGCCGTTGCGATCGACCCAAAGGCGATAGTCGCCAAGCTGCGGCAGATCGCGGCTTTGCCAATGTGCGCCGAAGCGCACCCCGCCGTCCGGACCGCCGACCTCAAGCGCATCGAAGTTGTTGTCGTACTGGACGGCGCCCGCGCAACCGATCAGCGTCGCACGACCGGCTTGCGAACCGCCGATCCGCGCTAGCCCGGCACCCGCCGCTTTGCTGCCGCCGCTGCCGGTGCAACCCATCATATTCAGCCGACCGGCAACGAACGCCTGAATCAAGCCGGTTTGATGAAACACCGAATAGGCCGTGCAACCGACCAGCGTGCCGAAATTGTTGAGACGGATGCCGTAACCGCCCCCCGCGAAATCCGCGGCGGCGGCGTGATTGTTTTCAAAACCGCAATTCGACAGCAGCGTGCAACCATTGCCAGCGAGCAGGCCGAATTGGTTGTTGAGCAGAAAGTAGCAGCCGTGGAAGGCGATGTCATAACAGTTGCGAGCCAACGCCGCGCCGTGTTCGCCGTTCTGACCGAAGACGCAACCAAACACGTGCAGGGCGGAGAGAATGCCGCCATGCGTGCCGTGCGCGAACGTCGCACCGCAGCCTTTGTTGCTGCGGAGATAAGTATTGACGATCTGACCTTCGAATACGTTGCCGACCAGCCGCACGCCGTCGCCACCGCAGCCCTGCACGTTCACGTCGCGCAAACAGAAATTGTAGAAATAAATACCGCCGCCGTCGCATTCGACGTATATGCCGTGGCGCTCGCGGCCCTTGCCGAGAATGTCGAGACCCTCGATCACCACGAAACGGACGGTGGCGCGGCACAACAGCTCGATCACGTTACCGCCGTCGGCGATCTCGGAATCGAGGCGCGCGCCATGGCCGATGATGCCGCTCCGGCGGCCGAGATTGCCGGTGCTGCCCGGATCGAACGCGATGCGGAGTGTGCGCGTCACACGATAGGTGCCGGGCGGCAGCATCAATACCGTGCCACCGCCGGCGAACGTGCGGTCGAGCGCCTTTTGCAGAGCGGCCGTATCGTCGGCGCGGCCGTCGCCGACGGCACCGAAATCGGCTGCATTCAGCACCCGGCTGGGCGGCGCGGCCGCGGCCGGGTGCGTCGCCGCGGCAAGCCCCAATGCCGCGCCGGTTCCGAGCAAGGCGCGGCGGCCGAATTCCATCTCAGGCTCCATGGTGGCGCCATTGCGGTTGCGGCAACAACGGCGCCCGTCGCCGGCGTTTGTCCGATCGTAGGTAGGGACGCGGATAGGGAAACCTCGGGACCAACGTCGCGCGCACCCAGTCACGATCGGCAAGGATCGCGCACGCGCCGCTCAGCAGCAGAACCGTCCAGGTTTTTGGTCCGACATAGGCGCCCGACGCCTGCCCAAGCACCGCCCACACCATCCAACAGAACGGCACGCTGGGCACGCGCAACATTTTGAGCCACAGGGTGAGTCCGAGCAGGACGATCACGCCCCAGACGAAGCCGAGATAGATCCAGTGCAGCCAAAAATAGTTGGTGAGCACGCTGGCGGTGTCGGAAATGTCCCATGCCGAGGAAAACGCCGCCGAGCGCATGTAAACGTTGGCGACCTCGTTGGCGATGAACGTCTCGCCCGTCAGACCGGCGCCGGCGAAGGGGTAATGCAACATGACATTGCGCGCAACCAGCGCCGGGCCGGTGACGCGATAGAAGAAGCTCGCGTCTTGGCCCTGGGCGATGTCGCGCATGCGTGTCGAAAAAACCGAATGGCCGAGAATGTAGAATGCGAAGAGTGCGACAGCCGCGAAAACCAAGACCAAAATCATACGAACGAACGCCGGCGACCACGATCGCGCACGCAAAAGCTGATAAGGAACCAGCAGTGGAATCATCAGCAGCAACGTCGGACCGGGCATGACGACGATGCCCAATGACATAAGGATCAGATATTTGAGCGGTGCAAAGCGCGTTCGTGTCGTCATCAGCCAGGCGAAGCTGAACAGCGTGTAGGCGAAGGTGACGGCCGATGGTTCGCTGGTGAAAAGCTTGGGCCGGATGCGGCCATACAGAATCTGGTCGCGCAGATCGGCATCATAGACGTCGACTGCTTTATAAACCGTGTGGCGGAACGCGTCGCTGACCGCCCGCAGACCAGTATAATCCTCCAGCAAGCAGCCGATCAGGATAACGACGCAGAAGCCGAGAAACAGATGCGCGATCTGGTTCCGGTCGGCGCGCAGGACAGTGAGAAACAGCGCATAGCCGATGATCAGCGAATACGTGATCTGAATCAGCCCGGTAAACCGCTTGCCGAGATGGGCAATGTCGGTCGCCGAAAGGATCGAGCCGACGTAGAGCAAAATGACGAAAAGCAGGGCACCCAATTGTGCCGGCTGGATGTCGTCACGGCGGCGCCACAGCAAAAACAGGCCGGCAATACCGGACGGCGCTGACGGAAACGGAATCCGCGTGCTGATCTGGATTGTGTAGCCGGTGTATATCCCGATCATAAAAATGATCAGGAGCAACATGTCGGTGATCCCGAGACGCGGATCGGCCGGCCCGAGCCGGCCGGCGGTCACAGGGCCGACACCGCCGCCAGGAAATGCCGGCCCCGGCTCGGCCAGTCGAAGGAGTCGCGACATCGCTCAAAGGCCCTGTTCTGCAAACGGTTGAGGCGTCCCAGATCGTCGATCGCGCGCCAAACGCCGAGCGCAAGCGCCTGCTGGTCCGGATAGAGCTGAATGCTATCGTTGTGCTCCAGCGGCACGCCGGCGACCGAACCCTCAAGGGCAAAGATCGGCGTCCGGTTGAAGATGTATTCCAGCACCTTCAGCTTGAAGCCGCCGCCGCTGCGCTCGGGCACGATGGCGATCCGCGCGGACTCCATGTAACGGTCGATCCGTTCGACCGTTCCGGTGAAGTGCGTGGCGACCAACGATTTCCGGATTTGATCGAAAAACGCCGGATCGCCGCTGCCGACGATCTCGAGCTCGACGCCGTTCGCCGCGAAGATCGGGTCGGCGACCCGGATGAATTCCGCGATGTTGAGCCGCTTGGCAATCCAGTCGAAGCTACCGACGACCACGGCGCGACGCGGCAGATCGGGCGTGATCCGACGCTCAGGAAGCGCCCGGCCGCGATAGCCGGGCGTTAGAACCTCGATCAATTTATGCGGCCATTCACGGCCATAGAGTGCACCGTCTTCGGGCGTGATCGCCGTGATTAGGTCCGATTCAGCCACCAGCGCATGCTCGAGCCGGGAGACTTTGCGTGCATCGAACTTCAAACCCTGCCGCTTGAGAAAGCGCGGATGATTTTCCGCCAACCCCTGCCGCAAGCTGCTTTCGTGATTGTGCGAAACGTAAACGATCTTTGGCCGGTCGGCGCGGCGCGACCACCGTTTCAGCACGCGCCGCAGGGCCCATCCGGCCGAAATACCATCGAACACCACGATATCGAACGTACTGTTGGCCAGCACCTCGTCGAGCAGACGGCGCATCGTCGGCGTGGTGCACCGCTTGGCCATATTAGGTAGCGGCGAAACCAGACTCGCGCGGTGAGAAAGCGGCTCGTCATTGGCAAGACGCCAGAGCACGCGGCCATCGCGCGCACCATCATGGCGCGCCGACCCCGCGCGCGCGAGGCCGACGACGACGACTTCGGCGCCCGCTTCGGCAACGGAGTCGATCAGTCCTCCGGAATAGAGAAATTGGCCGTTATGTGCCGGCGTCGGATCCGCGAGCGTTAGCCAGAGACACCGCATGGACCCGCCGAATTGCCGTCAATACGCACGTGCATCGGTGAACCCCACCATGATGGTACGGAGGATGATCTTGAGATCGAGCAGGATCGACCAGTGCTCGATGTAATAAAGGTCGTATTCGACGCGCCGCTGAATCTGCTCGACAGTCTGGGTTTCGCCGCGCCATCCGTTGATTTGTGCCCAGCCGGTGATGCCCGGTTTCATTCGATGTCGCGCGTCGTAGTAACGCACTGCGTCGTGGTACAGCACGCCGCCGGCCTTGGCGGAGATCGCATGCGGCCGCGGCCCGACGATCGACATCTCGCCGCGCAGCACGTTGATGAACTGCGGCAGTTCGTCGAGCGTCGTCCGCCGGAGGAACGAACCGATGCGCGTCACGCGCGGATCGTCGCGAGTCGTCAGCTTTTCGGCGTTTGGATCACGCGCATGATGATACATCGTGCGGAATTTCAGCACTTCGATGAGTTCACGATTGAACCCATAGCGCTTCTGCCGGAAGAACACCGGGCCGGCACTGTCGAGCTTGATCGCGACCGCGATCAACGCCAGTAACGGTGCGATCAACAGCAAGATCAAAGCCGCCAGGACGCGATCTTCGGTCACCTTCGCGATCCATTTCCAATCGGTCACCGGCCGGTCAATGACGTTGAACATCGTCAAACCGTCGATCTGGCTGACTTGGCAAGGACCGACGTCGAACGCGAACGATTCCGAGCACAGACGTACGTCAACCGGCACCAAGCGCAATTTGCTCATAGTTTCGGCCAACCGGACATCTGCGGCGGCCGGCATCGCCACGATCACCATGTCGATTCCGCCGTCGCGAATATCGGCGATCAGCCGGTCGATGTCGCCGGCGACCGTGTGGCCGGCGCAATGCGCCGCCGCATGCGCGTCGCGTCGATCGCGATAGACGCCAACGATCTCGATTTCGGGGTCCGCAACGGCCGCGCAGTGATGCAGCAACCGCTCGGCAAGCCGGCCGACGCCGACGACCGCGACCCGGCGACGCATCCGTCCGGCTCGCTGCCAGATTCGGACTCGTCCCGAGAATGCTGTCCGGACCGCCGCCAAACCGGCCGAGCCGACGATGAGCCACAACAGCAGCCAGACATGCGTGGCGAACGTGTTGAGACCGCTCACCCGCAAAGCGACAAAAAGCGCGCCGATCGTCGCCAGCCAAGCAATAAGCGCCTGCGCCAACGCCATCATCTGCGCACGTGCCAGATTTCCGAATTGATAGCCGCCGAAAACCTGAACCAGATTGACGAATAGAACCGTGCCGACAACCGCGAGAATGCGGAACAGCTGGGCGTCGACGTTAACGTGCCTCGAAAGCCAATAGAGTGCGAACAGCCCGGCGCCAAAAATGATCGCGAGGTCGCCGGCGGCGACAACGGCAGCGGTGATCCGCACCGAGACCGGTGGCGACCCGGTATGGCGCGTTTTCGCTACCGTATCACTGACTGGACCGCGTGAGACGTCATCGTGACGCAACGGTTCGGGGTCACCAGGCATACACACCGCTCCAAACTAAATTCGCCCCGTGGTCTTCTTCGTCGATCCCTCCCGCCACGCGCAGCAGCCGCTCAAAGGGCGGTCTTATTGAAGTTAGCCATGGATTCTCGCCGCGCGCCGACGGCCAGAGGTGTGATTTTGTTGAGTGCCGTTGTGACTTTCCTAGGACCGCGCCGAGATCGAGCTCGCTTCGGCGGCGCTGCCGAAGACCAAGGCGGCGAAACGTTCCGGCGTGTTGCGGGCGACGAAGCGATGCGCCTGCTGCGGATCGATGAAGCGGCCTGGTCCTTCCTGGACGATGCGGACGATGCCGGCGGCGAGCGCCTCCTGCCGGTCAGAATCCACCGCCAACCCCAGCCGATAGCGGCGTACCAGTGGGCCGATCAGGCCGAAATCCTGGGTGAGCAGCGGCTTGCCGGCCCGCGCCGCCCAAAGCAGCACACCACTCGAGCCGACGAAGCGTTGGTAGGGCGCCAAGACAACGTCCACGCGCGCCACCAACGCGCCGATTTCGCCGGTCGACAAGTGGCGATCGACGAGCGTGAGCATCAGGTCCGGCTGGAAAATCTCGAGCTGCTGACGCAACGTCGCGACACGATTGGCGATCGCAGAGTCGATTTTGCCGGCGAGGATGACAGTTAGGCGCGCCGCGATGTATTCGGGAATCAGCCGCAGCGATTCGAGGAGGGTCAGCGTCCCCTTGCGCTCGGTCAGATGCCCGAACAAAAGCAACGCGACACGGCCCGGCGGCAACGAGTCGGCCAAGGCATTGTCACCGTCGATGCCCAGCGGCAGCGGATAAACCGGATCGGGAACCGCCCGCACTTTACTGCCGGCGCGATAGAACCGCGCCGCGTGGCGCGGAAAGAATGGGTCCAGCGTGAGCACGCTGCCGAGTGCGCGGTTGGGCAACATCAGGCGATAGAGCGCCGCCTTGCGCAGGTCGCGTAGCCGCTCGCGGCGGCACGGGCGATAGGCACCGAGCAGCCGGTAGTGCACCGACGGCCGGAACAGGATGCCGCCGACGCGCCGGCCACTTCCGGCGCCAAGTCGAAGCGCCAACGGCAGCGACAGCAGATCGAGTGAAAGGAATTGTCCGGTCTGGGCGCCCGTGCGCGCGAGGAATCGGCGCATGAACCACCAGCGCGCGAAACCGTTGACGACCAAGGCGCGGTTCGTACACAACCGCGCCGCCGCCGGAGACAACGGCAAAATGCGAATGCCCGCCGCCGGCGCCGCATCGAGCCGGGCCGCAAGATCGCGATAGAGCGACGGCGACACGACGAACGAGATGAGCGGTGCGGGCGGCGCCCGACGTGCAAAATCGATTAGATGACAAAGCCATTCGTGCGGATGGCCGTCGCTATCCGGCTCGAAGATCAGCACGTGGCGCGGCGACGGCCGGACGGGTTCGGCGCATGTGCGCGCCAAGGCCACAAACCGACCGAGGACGAGCGCTTTGGCGCACGTCCGGTTGACGAATTGTCGACCACGGTCGCCGAGCTCGACGGCGAACGCCGGATCGTCGACCAGGCGTAAAACCGCTTCGGCAAACGCGCGCGCGTCGTTCGGCGGCGTGCAGAGAAAGGCGCCGCTCGCTTCCATCATTCGCCACAGCGGGCTGCCGGGCCGCGCCGTGGCGACGAACGGCCGGCCGACCGCCATGATGTTGAAGACCTTGCTCGGCACGGCGAATACGGCGGCGTCCGGGTCCTGCGGTACCAGATGGATATCGGCATCGGCCAAACTTTCGGCTAGCCGTTCGGCCGGCAGCAATCCTGCGAGCCGGACGTTGGTCAAACCGGCGGCGGCAATCGAAGCGGCGACCGCGTCGCGCATGCCGCCTTCGCCGCGGAGGACGAGCGTGAGCGCGGGTCGCTCGTGCTGCAATCGTTCAGCCAGCGCGATAAGCTGGTGCAGCCCCTGCTTGCGGCCGAAATTGCCGCTGTAAAGCAACACCGGCGCGGCGCGGCGCGGCTGCGGCGCCTGCAGCAGCCGCTCGGTATCGACCCAGATCGGCATCACCTCGATCGGCACGACGACACCGTTGAGCCGCAGCTCGTCACGCATCGCCGGATCGAGGACGACGACGACATCGGTATGGTTGAGCGCTATGCGCTCGCACCAGCGCATCGCTGTAACCAACAAGCGGCTCCCGACCATGCCCAGGCCCCGCGCCAAGCCCGACTGGATGTCGTGGACGACGGCGATATGCCGCCCGCCGCGCCGCGCGATCGCGCCAAGCACGACCGTGAGGATGGAGGGGCAGAGCGAAATCACAACCGGCTGGCGCGGGATGCGCCCAGTCAGCAGAGCCCAGCAGCCGACGAGCAGGAAATGCGCCTCGCTCAAAATGCGCAGCGCCGCCGACGAGCGACGGGGAATCCAATGGCGCAGGCGAACGACATCGACGCCCGCAACCGTCTCGCGCCGGGGCGGTTTGCGACGATAGGCCGGAAACACGCTATGACCGGGATAGTGCGGCAGGCCGGCGACGACCGTCACTGAGCTGCCCGCGGCCTGGAGCCATTCCGCGAGCTCACCGCAATAGGGGCCGGAGCCGACGAGCTCCGGCCGGTAATATTGGGTGATCAACAGGATCGCGGGCGCCGCCGCCACGGCGTTACCCCAGATGGGCGAGCGACGGGCGCGCGTATTCGTAGTTGAGGTGGCTGTACGCGAATTCGCGATATCGCTTGGCGTCGACACGCGAGACCAAGAGGCCGGGGACATCGGCGCCAGCCTCGAGCAGCTGCTTCAACCCGTCGAGTGCCACCTCGCGCCGTGTGTGGCCCCAACGCACCGTATAAAGGACCTTGTCGACCATCCGCGCCAATTGCAGCACTTCGGCCGCGACCAAAACGGGGGCGGTATCCAAGATCACCAAATCATAGTTCTTGCCGAAGGTTTGCAGCGCACTGCGCATGCGCGGTGACGTGAGCAGATGCGTCGCGTTCGGCGTCCAGCCGCCCGAAACGATGAGATCGAGCCCGGACAACGGATCGTTGTAGATAACGTCGTTCAATGGCGTGCCTTCGTCCGCCAGCAGCGTCGCCAGGCCATTCTTGTCCGAGCGCTGAAAGATGCGGTGTATCGTCGGCGCGCGCCAGTCGCAATCAATGACCAGAATGCGCTTGCCATTGCGCGCCAGTAGCCGTGCCAGCGACGCGACGATCATTGATTTTCCTTCGCCGGGCGTCGCCGACGAGATCATCACTGTTTTCGGCGCCTGCGTGGACTCCGACAGTTGCAGGCCGACATAGATCTTGCGCAGCGATTCGCTGAACGCAGAGACCGGCTTGCGCAGAACGTGGAGCGCGGGCTGGGCCATGCCCTTGAGATCCGGCACCATGGCGATCACCGGCAGCCCCGTCGCCTGCTCGAGCTCGTCGGAGCGACGGAAGGTGTGGTCCGCGCTCTCGCGCAACAGCGCGGCCAGCGACCCGATCAGCAACCCACCGACCGCGCTCAGCAACAGGATCAGCGTCTTCGGCGGATAGGTCGGCGCAACCGGCGGCGCGGCCGCGGAAATCAGCTTGGCGTCCGGCGTCTCGATTTCCTCGCGGCCGATCGTCTCTTTGGCGCGCGCCAGCATGGCCTCGAGCAGATTCTGATTGACGGTCGCGTCGCGTTCCAGCGCCTCGAGATGGATCGCCTTTTCGTTGACGCCACCCATCTGCTTTTCGGTGCTATGGAAGTTATTGGTCATCGCGGCATAGCGCGCATCCGCCGCGCGCGCCGTCCGCCTCAGGCCATCGATGATCCGGCTGGTTTCGGTGTTGATCTTGCGGTTGATGTCGGCGACCTGGTTCTTCGCCTGGATCACCGCCGGGTAACGCGGACCATAATTCGCGCTCACTTGGGCCAAGGTCTGGGCAGCCTGCGCCTGCTGCGCTTTCAGGGTCTGGATCAACGATGAGTCGAGCACCGCAGGAACGGTCGCGTCATTGACCACGCCGTGCTGCATTGCGATCGCTTCGTTAACTTGCGCGTCGGCCGTCGCTTTTTCGGTCTGCGCCTGAACCAGTTGCGTGTTGATCTCGGTCAGCTGTTGGGTCGTCACGTTGGCGTTGGTCATGCCCTCGTAGAGGCCGTTCTGGCGGCGATAATCCGCCGCCGCCTGCTCCGAGGTCTCGACCTGCTGGCGCAACTCCGCGATGCGCGCCTTGAGGTACTGCATGACGCGATCGCTCGACTTGATCTTGCTCGAGCGCTGTTGGCTCAAATACGTGGTCGCAAACGTATTGGCGATCTTGGCCGCGAGCGCCGAGTCGACCGATTCGGCATCGATCGTCAGCACGTGCGAACGGCCTTCGACGGTCACCGTCACGCGCGACAGCAGCTTGTCGACCACCCGGTCCATGGTCGGGTTATCGGGCGGAATAACCGGCAGCGCCGACGCGGCAATCGCGGCCGCGTCGTTCGGATCCGGCGTTGCCGCGACGTCCGTCGAATCGGGCGTCGACGACTCAGCGACAGCCGAAGCCGGCGGCGTTGGCGCCGCGTTCAGTAGCCCGCCGAACTGCAACAGACGATGCAACAAGCCAGGCTTCTTCGGCGGGACGGCGAATTCGGGATTTTTGTCGAGATGCAGCCGCTCGATCACGCCGCGGGCGAGATCGCGCGACTCCATCGCGAGGCGCTCGTTTTCGACCTTCTCCGTATCGGCGTCGCCGCCGCCGACGCGCAAGTCGGTGCTAAGGACCGGCGTCGCGGGAACGCCGATCTGGACTTGCGCTTCGCCGACATAGAGCGACGGCAGGTGCCACAATACGACCGCGGCAATAACGACGAACCCCGCCATGAACGCCAGCACCAAGAGCCGGTGCCGCCAGATGCGACGGATCGTATCCAGCAGATCCTGTTGCGGCGGGCCGGCAGCGGGTGCGGCAATGTATTGCAGGGGCGCGCGCTCATAAAGGTCACGCCGCGACGCCGGTTGGCGTTGGTGCAACGGTTCGAGAAATGACATCAGAAGAATCGCTCGGGTATCGTAATGACATCGCCGGGGCGAACCGGGGTGTCACCGCTTGCCTTGAATGTGGTGTGCTGCCCGTTCTCGTTCCGATCGATCTCGAAATTGTCGTCCTTGGCGCGGTACGTGAAGCCGCCGGCGAAAGCGACCGCTTGGTTCACCGTCATGCCGCTCACATAGGGATAGGCACCCGCCTTGTTCACTTCGCCCAGGACGTAGAACGGCCGGTAATTCATCACCTCGACACTGACGCTCGGATTGCGGATGTAATCCGGACTCAACTTATGAACGATCTCCTGCTGCAATTGCCCGGCGGTCATGCCGCCGGCATGGATGCGGCCGACGAGTGGGAATTGGAGCATCCCCTGGCCGTCGACTTGATAGGTGTTGGTCAAGTCCGGCTGACCGAACACGGTGATACGAAGCTGATCGCCATTGCCGAGTTGATACCCCGGATCGTTCGGCACCGACGGCGAATTTTGCGTCGGCGACGCCAGACTTTGCTGCTGTTGCGGCGGCAGCGTTGATTTGTAACTCGGCAGCGCCGGATTCGACTGCGCCGAAGCCGGCAGCGAAAACGCGATCGCGACGGCAAAGCTCAATGCCGCGATCGATGCGATCCCGCCCGTCAAATGCCGCATGGCATTACTCCATCGACCGTTCCGCTGGCCCGTCGAACGAACGCAGCGTTACGCAAGATTTTGCGGATTTTGTGGCCCGATATGCCTGGTCGGTTGTGATCAAACCGGGTCCGGTCTTGTGCCATAACGGTGACAGAAACGGTGACCGCCACGGAACGCCGCGCACGCTCCTGGCGCGTCGTCAGTTTTGTGTCGTGTCGGTCGACGGTTCGTCCGCTGCGGCCGCGGCGCAGTCGCGCTCGTGTACCGCCTCGACCAAGGCAACGAGGCGATCGACCGCGGCTTCGATCAGTTCGAGCGCCCGTCGCGCGCGCGCATTCTCCGGCGGCACCGCGCGGCGCAACGGCTCGATCGACGAACGGATCGTCGCCAACGATCCCTTGAAAGCGTGCGCCGTCTCGTCGGCGGCGGCATGCTTGTCTCGCGACGGCCGACCGTCAGGCAGGCTGGGCCGGCGCGGTGCGCCACCGGTATCCGAATGCCGGAAAGTTCTCGATTTCGGAGAATTCGCCATCGAGCGCCCGGAATTTGTTGCGGATTCGTTTGATCGACGAGCGGACATTCGTACGGTAGCCCTCGTCGCCGTTGCCGGCCACGAATCCGGCATGATGGACGCAATCATAGATCGACCGATAGGTCACGTGCTCGCCGGCATGCGCCACCATCAGGTGAACGATGTTGAATTCCGTCACCGTCAGATTGACGTCCCGGTTGTCCCAGAACGCGCGATTAACGTCCGGCCGCAGCGTCAATTTTCCGCAGGTGAGCGCCGATTTGGCGGGCGTCTCGCGGGCGCGGCGGTGCGAATCCAGGATCAAGCGGATGCGTTTGGCAAGAATTGGAACGCCGCGCGCTTTGTCGACGAAATCGAGCGCGCCGCGATCAAGCGCCGCGTTCTCGTAAGCGGTCGCCGGCATGCCGGTGAGAAACACCACCGGCAACCGGATGCCGCGATCATGTAGTTTGGGCAGCAGGTCGATGCCGAGTCCGCCCGGCAGCTTCCAGTCGAGCACGATGATGTCGGCGTCGTTGTTCTGGGCGAAGTACTCGAGCATCTCGTCGCCGGCGGCGAACGCCAACACCTCGAAGGCGAGCTCTGTAAGCTCCGCCGACGCGGCTTCGCGATAATCCGCGTCGTCATCGACCAGCACCAACTTGGTGCGGCCGGCGGACGCCGGCTCGATCTGATTCGGTTGATTCGATTCGTTCGCCATGATCGCGACATTCGTGTTCGACCAGGCGGCTTCCTTCTGCAGCGTCGTCATCGCTATTCACCTCACACAAAAATTGGTCCGACACACGTGCGTTCTGGTTGACGTGTGGACATCGAGAGCGAGATCGACCGCGTTGTCCCCTCCTCCGGCGTAGGCGAAATGGCATCCAATCCGATGCGGCGCCCCAAGAGACGCCCCGACGCGCGGTTCGCGACGGCAACTGTTGGTGAATCTAAACCGCCAAATGGGGCACAAATTTGACGCGGGCACCCCTTATATCGCGGGATTTCCCGTGGCCTGAACCACGGAATAGTCACAAAGGAGCAATCGTCAATGCGCGGCGATTACAGCCCCGCCGCCGCGATCAGGCGCGGCATGACGGTCCAATCGTCCGACAGGAATGACCAACCGGCGAGAGCGATTACCGCCCCTGCCACGCAACACGCCGCCGCGCGGGCGATGCGCCCACGCGTCAGACGGAAGGTGAGTTGGACCGCGAGGTAGCTCAGCGCCGGCGAATTCGGTCTCGATGGACGCTTGAGCGCCCGCAATAGGCGGTTTTGTCGGGTATAGGCGTCGGCGTCGGCAGCTAGCGCGGGGTGCTGCGTGAGAAACGCCTGTACCTGCTTGTGTCGCACGGCATCGAGCGCGTTATCGACAAATGCATGCAGATCGTAATCGCTGATCGTCGATGGCGGCGGCAGCGCGGGTTGGCACGTGTCGTGATGCGACCACCAACGGAGCGCCGCCACCCGCCAGCGCGTGCGACGCCGATGCGGCAGAACGATGACGTTGCTGGAGCGGTTCTCTGCCACGGATTTAGCCCGCGCGTAATTGACGCCACGACACAATGATATGGACGGCCAGGTGCCGACTTTATTCCACGCACTGGAAAAGCATGTCTCCGACATTGGAATAAAGGCGATAGCCGGCCGTCTTAAGTCGATGAACACATCTCGGCACATTTCGGAGTACAGCGACACATGACGAAATCCATTGTCCGCCGCGCGGTGATCCCCGTGGGCGCGCTCGATACGCGGTTTCTTCCCGCGGCCAAGGCGGTCCCCAAGGAAATGCTGCCGCTGGTCGATCGACCACTGATCCAATATGCGGTCGAAGAAGCACGCGCCGCGGGTATCGACGAGGTCGTCATCGTCACCGGCCGTGGCAAAGGAACGATTGAGGATCATTTCGACTGTGCGACCGAACTCGAAGACACGCTCCGCCGGGCCCGCAAGGGCGGCGCACTTGCGGCGATCGAGTCGAGCGACTTCGGGTCGGGAACCATCGCCTATATAAGGCAGCTGGAGCCGCTGGGCGTCGCGCATGCCTTGTGGTGCGCGCGACGCGTCGTCGGCGACGAGCCGTTTGCGGTCGTCATGCCGGACGAGGTCATTCAGGCAAAAACGCCGTGCCTCGCGCAGATGATCGAGGCCTACGCGCAGGTTGGCGGCAATCTCGTCGCCGTAACACCGGCCGCACGCAGCCGCACGGCGCGTCACGGCGTGATCGCCGCCCGGCGCCGCGACGATCGACTGCTCGCAGCCGCTGGCGTCGACGATTGGCCGGAAACCGGCGGCGGAGCCCGACGATGGGCGATTGCCGGCCGGTGCATCTTCGAACCCGCGATCCTTGACTGTCTCGGCACCGCCGGCGACCGGCCATTCGCCGATGTGATCGCCCGCTGCGTGGATAACCGGACGTTGCATGCCTACGCCTTTGCCGGTCGGTATTTCGATTGCGGCGATGCGCTCGGCCTTTTCGAGGCCAACCTCGCGCATATCTTGGCGCGCACCGATCTAGCCCCGTCGGCGCGTAATTTGTTGAGCCGTTATGCCCGCCTTGCCAGCGCCAATAACCGACTGCGCTTGGTCGAGCCGACCGCTCGACAGGCTTCTTGATGACCAACGGACAGCCCTATCGCGCCGTTGGCGCGGTCGCGCGAGGGCGCGTGCGTCCCGAGCGTCTGCCGTCGCTGACGTCTGCGCCGATGATCGGCGCACGTGCCGTCAATCCGGCCATTCTCCGCGATGAGGATATACGCGGAATCGTCGGTCAGACGCTCGACGCCACCGACGCCGCCGCGCTGGGCGCCGCCTTCGGAACGCTTGTCGCCGAACGCGGCGGACGGACCACAGTCCTGGGATTCGACGGTCGGGTGACGTCGCGCGCGCTCGCTGTCGCTTTCGCGCGCGGTATGATTACGGCCGGAATGCAGGTCGCGCGCGTCGGCCTCGGCCCGACGCCGATGCTGCAATTCGCGCGCATACGGCTACGCGCCGACGCGGCGGTGATGGTGACCGGATCGCATGATCCGGCCGAATACAATGGATTCAAACTGAGCGTGCGCGGTCGATCGTTGACGCAAGCCGACATTCGGCAGCTCGGTGACGTCGCCGCGCGCGGCGCGTTCGCATCGGACGATGGGCTGATGCTCAACCGGCCGATGCTTGACGCCTATGTCAACCGGCTGAGCGAAGCGCTTAAGCTTGAACATCCACTCGCCGTAGCGTGGGACGCAAGCAACGGCGCCGTCGGCGCGGTCCTGACCAAGCTGTGCACCCGTCTTCCCGGGCGTCATGTTCTGTTGAACGAGATGGTCGACGGTACCTTTCCCGATCATCGACCGGATCCGGCGCGACCCGACGCGCTCGAACGATTGCGCAAGATCGTCGTCGCCGAGGAATGCGATATCGGCGTCGCCTTCGACGGTGACGGCGACCGTCTTGGGGTCGTCGACGGCGAAGGGCGCATTCTTCGCATCGACCAGACTTTGCTGCTGCTGGCGCGCGACGTTCTTCAGACCCACCCGGGCGCGGCGATCATTGGCGACGTTGGCGCGAGCCAGACCTTCTTCGACGAGATTGCCCGGCTCGGCGGCGTGCCAGTGATGACACGCGCGGGCCGTGGCGCGATCGAGGTCAAGGTCGCCGAAACTGGCGCACTCCTGGCGGGCGAAGCCAACGGACATGTCTTTTTCGGCGATCAGGACGGCCAATATGATGACGCGCTCTATGCGGCCGTGCGACTCATGAACGTGGTGTCGCGTGCCGATTGCAGCCTCGCGGCATTGCGAGACGGCCTGCCCCAGACGTTCGACATTCCCGAGCTGGCTCTGCCATGCGCCAACGACCGCAAGAATGCGGTGATCGATGAAATCGGCGCGCGGCTGACCGCGGCCGGGGCCGAAATCACCACCATAGACGGCGTCCGGTTCAAAGCTGACGAAGGCTGGTGGCTATTGCGCGCGTCGCGCCACCGCGCCGCCTTGCTCGCCCGTTGCGAAGGCACAACCGAAGCCGGCCTCGTGCGGATGAAACAGGCGCTCCGCCAGGAACTCGAACGTAGCCGTGTGGCGGCCGGCGTTCTCGAAGACATCTCCGAAAGTTAGCTTGCGGCTGGCCGCCGAGCGGCCCGGCGACGGTCGTGCTTCAGACGACCCGCAGATAACTGTGCCGCACCGGCGTCGGCAGCGCCGGCATGCGCTTCTTGCCATCGGTGAGATGGCGAAGCGTTGCGCGGCCGCGCGACAAGCGCGACATGACCGTGCCGACCGGTATGTCCAGAGCCTCGGCGGTCTGCTGATAGCTCATGCCCTCGAGCCCGACCATCAACACGACTTCACGCTGTTCGTGCGGAAGGTACGACAATGCGCGTTCGAGGTCCTTGGTCTCCACCGCTACCATCTGTGCCTCCGTGCATGATTGGCCGACGTGAACAGCAAGCTGCAACTCGATATAGCTTTTCTGCCGCCGCCGCACTGCGAGCCAGTCGACATAGACGTTGTGCATAATGGCGAATAAATAGGCGCGCGGATCGCGGATCCGCGTCCACAGTCGCGTCCCTGCAATCGCACGCACAAGACATTCCTGGACGAGTTCATCGGCGTCGTCGGCGCGTCCGACCAACGTACGCGCGTAGCGCCGCAAACCGGTGATGTACTGCCGGATCGATCGTTCGAGAGTCGTATTCATCCGCTGATGTCCATCTCGAACGGCACAAATACCGCGTGCGGCGCGGCTCAACTCGTGACAAAACCGCGCTGCACGCCGTATCAACGCGCGTCCGAAATCCGCCACAATTGGCCGTTCGGATCGCGCTCATGACCATGGCGAGGAACCGTTGGTGATCGCCCCCAGCACGACCGCCGCACTGCACCCGCCGCTGCTGGCGCGCGGCGACGCGCTGTTCACCGATTTCGACGGCACGTTGGTCGAGATCGCCGGCGCGCCCGACCGCATCGCGGTCGCATCGGATTTGCCTGCGTTGCTGCAACGCATCGCTGCCAGACTCGATGGCGCACTCGCCGTGATCAGCGGCCGTCCGCTCGCCGATCTTACGGGCCGGCTTGCCGGCTATACCGGCGCCGCGGCGGGCAATCACGGCCTGGAACGCCGTAGCGCAGGCGGCGTCATCCATCGGCCGCGGACCGACCCGGCGCTCGAACGCATCTGGCCGGTGATTCATCAATTTGCGGCCTTAACGCCGGGCGCAACTATCGAAGACAAAGGCCTGGCCATTGCCATCCACTATCGCGACCGGCCCGAGCTTGCCGACACCTGCCGGCGCGTCGCCGAACGGGCCGTTCTGCTGTCCGAAAATCAGCTGATGATGCTGACCGGCAAGATGGTGGTTGAACTGCGCCCACGTGGCACCGACAAGGGTCACGCCGTGGAGACATTTTTCGCCGAGCCTGAATTCCGCGGCAAGCGACCGATCTTCGTCGGCGACGATTGGACGGACGAAGCAGGGTTCGCAGTCGCCAATCGGTTGGATGGAATCGCAATCCATGTTGGCGGCGGCGAGAGCATCGCGCGCTATCGGCTCGACAGCGTCGCCAGCGTAATCCGCTGGCTTGACGCCTTCCTCGCCGCGACCTAGGCGGCGCGCTGACCGAGACGGGTCATTTCGCGCATGAGCAGATCGCGGTAGGGGCCGTCGCGGCGCGACAAATCGTGCGGCGTGCCGTCTTGGAGGACGCGACCTTTGTCGAGTACGACGATACGATCGAACCCGCGCAGCGTTGCGAGACGATGAGCAATGGCGATCACGGTGCGGCCGCGCATCAACCGATCGAGTGCCGTGCGCACGATTTCCTCTGATTCCGGATCGAGCGACGATGTCGCCTCGTCGAGCAGCAGGATCGGTGAATCCTTGAGCAAGGCGCGCGCGATGGCAATGCGCTGGCGTTGACCACCGGACAGCATGACGCCGCGTTCGCCGACGAGCGTTGCGATACCTTGCGGCAAGGCCGAGATAAAATCGTCGCACAACGCGGCGCGCGCCGCGGCAGCGACATCGGCGTCGCTCGCGTCCGGCCGGCCGTATCGGATGTTCTCGAGAACAGAACGGTGCAGCATCGACAGATCTTGCGGTACATAGGCGATGGCGTCGCGCAAGCTGTCTTCTTTCAACCGGGCGATATCTTGGCCGTCGATCATGATGCGGCCGCCCTGCACGGCATGAAAGCGCTGGAGCAGCATGAAGATCGTCGACTTGCCGCCGCCGGAAGCGCCGACCAGGCCGGTGCGGCGGCCGGCCGCGAAGCGGAGATTGAAATCGCGGAATACGGTGCGTCCGTCCGGGTACGCAAACGACACGCGATCGAAGACGACACCGTGGCCGACCGGACGGAAGACCGCCGCCTCCGGATGGTCGGTCAGCGCATGTGGCACCAATAGCGTCTCGATCGCTTCGCTCAGACGGGCCATGTGCTGCGTCACGTCGACGAGCGCGACCGCAAGGTCGCGGGTGGCGTGCAAAATGGTGAAGCCGAGAGTGCAGACGAGAACGACGTCGCCGGTGGTCGCCGCGCCGTGTTGCCACATCAGCAGCGCCCAACCGAGCAGAACGAGGGTCAGAATGATGGTGATGACGGCATGGATGAGCCGGAGCTTTTCGAGATAGAACAGACTTTTGCGGCGCGCCGTCATTTCCTGTCCGACCGCAGCCTCGAATCGCCGGTGCTCGCGCGCGAGCCCGCCGAACGCGCGCACCAATTGCATATTGCCGATGACGTCGACCATCTCGCCATCGACGCGCGCCGCTTTATCGGCAAAGCCGCGATGCAACGGCGTGCCAGCGGCCGCCAGGCGGAACAAGATGACGACGAGCAGGGCAGCGACTGCTGCAATGGTTGCCGTCATCACCGGGCTGACCAACGCGAGGTAGCCGATCGCGCCCAGGGTGGCGAGGCACGGTGGCAACACGTTCCACATGAACATGTTTTCGACCGTGAAGACCGCATTCGACGTTGCGGTGATGCGGCCGCTCAACATGCCGGGTAGCCGCTCATTGAAGAAGTGCGGAGCGTGGCCGGTAAGGTGACGGAACAGGTCGCTGCGAATGTCGCCGGTGACAGCGACGAATGTCCGACTGGCTATGAAGCCGCCGACGCGCCACAGCAGATTGTCCGCGGCGACCAGTGCGACCAACAGCGCGAATGCTTGCCATAAATGTGCCGCCGCGGGGCCGGACGCCAAAGTGTCGACAAGAAACTTGACGCCGTATTGCTGGCTGACTGAACAGCTGACGGCCACCAGCACGGACAGGAAAATCGCGATATGCCCAATAGGGCGCCTGGTTACGTAGCGCCAAAAGAAAGCCAGAGGACGGGAAGCATAGGTGGTGATCGGGTTCATTGGCGCGAAACGTGGATGATGATCGTGTTCAAATGATGGGCGGTTGCGACCGGAACCGCTGTGACAAATCCGCGTTTTTGGCCGATGCCCGAAATACGCCGTTTTCGGTAGCGACATTACTGCCGACACAAAACGAGAAGGGTTACGGCGCTCGCCTGCTTTGCTCTTCCGCATTCGTCGTGATTTTGAACGGAGGTTTCCCGATGCGTATTGCCCAGATCGCGCCACTGACGGAGGCGATCCCGCCGAAATTCTATGGGGGGACCGAACGCGTCGTCTCGTGGCTGACCGAGGAGCTCGTGGCGCTCGGGCACGACGTGACGCTGTTCGCCAGCGGCGATTCCATGACCGCGGCCAAGCTCGAACCGATGTCGCAGCGGGCGTTACGGCTCGACAGCTCGATACGCGATCCGATCGCGTTGCACATGGTCATGCTGGAGCGTGTTCGCCGGCGCGCGGCCGAGTTTGACTTGCTCCATTTCCATCTTGACTACTTTCCGTTTTCCCTATTCTCGCGGCAGACCACCCCGTTCCTGACGACCTTGCATGGGCGGCTCGATCTGAACGAGCATCAGGCGGTTTTCGAGACGTTCAGTGACGTTCCCGTGGTGTCGATTTCGGATGCGCAACGTAAGCCCGTGCCGAACGCAAATTGGGCGCGGACCGTGCAGCACGGATTGCCGGAAGGTCTGCTGACGCCGCTGCCGATCGACCCGGAATATCTGGCGGTGCTCGGCCGAATTTCGCCGGAAAAAGGCATCGACCGTGCCGTCCGCATCGCGGCGCTGGCGAAAACGCCCTTGCGAGTCGCGGCGAAAGTGGACCGCGTTGACCGCGACTATTTCGCGCGTGAGATCAAACCGCTTTTCGCTCGGCCCGACATCGAATTTATCGGCGAGATCGGCGACGGCGAAAAATCCGAGTTTCTCAGCGGCGCAAAGGCGTTGCTGATGCCGATCGACTGGCCGGAACCGTTCGGCCTGGTGATGATCGAAGCGATGGCGTGCGGCACGCCCGTGATCGCCTATGACAGCGGTTCGGTATCCGAAATCGTCGAAGACGGCGTGACGGGCTTCATCGTCGCCGATGAAGAGGCGGCCGCGGCGGCCGTGCATAAAATCGACCGCCTGCCGCGCGACAAGATCCGCCGTCGCTTCGAAGAGCGCTTCACCGCGCGCCGCATGGCCCGCGATTACGAAGCCATCTACAACCTGATGGTCACCACTGCGAAGCCGCGGCTGCGTGTCGTCGGCTGAAGGCCGCAACGGCATGAATCGCCCGAATCCGGTCACACGGCGTGACCAATCTGTGCGGCATCATTTCGCCCTTTGGTTGCCCAAGAGCCGAGTTATATCGAGCCTAGACGCGTAGAGCGTGCCCCGGCCGCCCTGCCGATCCTCCCCCCACCGGCAGCTCGGTCAGCGCGCTCTGCGCGCCGCCTTTTTTAGCGTCTGTTTCACCGTCTGGAAATCGTCCGTGCAACGACCGTGGAGGTAATCCGATCATGAAGACGAATCACCGCGTGACTAAGCTCACCATCGCCGGCGCGACGGCGTTGGCAACGATCCTCTTCCTGCCAAGCTTCTCGTCGCACGGCAGCGCCGTTGGCGTGACGCCCTGTTTCGCTCAAAGCAGCGGCGGGGCCGGCGTCAATGCTGGCGTCGGCGTCAACGGCGCAGGCGCATCCACGGGTGCGAAGGCCGGGATCAACGGCAACGTCTCTGGTGATCCAGGTCTAACCGGCAATACCGGCGGCGACGCCGGGCTGAAAGGCAATATCAACGGCGACCCCGGGCTGACCGGAAACACGCGCAGCAGTGTGAACGCGCAGGGTCAATCCGGCATCGGCGGCAATGTTGGTGCGGGCGCCAGCGGCGGCGTCGGTACCGGCGGACACTAGTCGGAAAGCCGCACTTAACTTCGGGCGGCGCCGCGCGATATCTCGCGCGGCGCCGTTTTTCGCGTCCTAGGCCGCGCCGGCGATGAATTGTCGGAGCGACGTGGTTTCGGATTCCATTTCTTCGAGCCGGCTCTTCACAACATCGCCGATGCTGACGAGCCCGGCGAGACGGCCGCGATCGACAACCGGCAGATGACGGATGCGACGGCGCGTCATTTCGCCCATAAGCTCGGCGATCGTGTCGTTCGGCGTGCAGGTGACGACGCGGCGCGTCATCAATTCGGCAACCCGCCTGTCGAGCACCGCCGCGCCCTGCGCCGAGAGCGCATGCACGATGTCGCGTTCGGACAGGATACCGTCCAAACGATTGCCGTCGGCACTGACAACGAGCGCACCAATGCCACGACGATGCAGCAACCGCGCCGCGTCCGTTACGGTGGCGTCGGGCGCGACCGTCGCAACGTCCCGGCCTTTGGCTTTGAGAATGTCGTTCACGTTCATGGCGACCCTCCACGTTGAGCTGGAGCGATTCGCGCCGGCGCAGCGGACGAACCGCTTCTCCCGGTTTATTGGAATTATAACGCCAAATTCAGGTTCAGCCCAACCAAGCGGCCGGCCACAGTTTGGTCATAGGCCGCCTTGTCGAGAATTACGCGAAAATCCTACAATTGAGCCAAATTTGAGCGGTCGGCACCCGACCGTATGCCGCCGCGAGGAGCGCGCCATGAAACGGGCCTTCACCATCGCCGTCGCCTTGACCTGGGCATTTGCCGGCACGGCGATGGCGGATCCACCGACGGCGAGCGTACCGATCGAGCCGGCGCCGACGCCGATCTCGCCAGCGCCGCACGTGGCGGCACCGCCTGTCGCCACGCCGATGCCCGACGCCCGTTCGCTGTCGCAGATCAATCCGACCGCCGGTCCGGCCGTGCCGCCGAAAAAAGCGCTTAGGCCATCACATCCGATGGCGGCGTCGAGCACCGCAGAACAACGGCGCGAAGTCGCGGCGCTCAACGATTTGGCGGCGGCGGGCTACGGACAATTTCACGACATGCATCGGGTCGGTCGCAACTTCGAAGCGACGGTCGATGATCCGCGCGGCAGTTACGTCGTCACGATCAACCCCGATACCGGCCGCATCACGCCACCGAGCGCAGCCGCCGATCGCGAGACGCGGGCGCTCAACGTGCTGGCCAATCGCGGCTACGTGCAGGTCAACGCCATCCGCCCCGCCGGTACGGGATTTGTCGCCAACGTGACGCAGGACGGCGGCCCGCGCGAAGTCGCCGTCGATCCGGACAGCGGCCGGATCGCGCACGGCGACTAATCCTCAGGCGCCGCGAACCGGAACCTCCATCCGGCCGATGCGCTCGAACTCGAGCGTCATCGTGTCGCCCGGCACCACGCGCGCGACGCCTTCGCAGGTTCCCGTCATGATGATGTCGCCGGGCAGCAGCGTGTAGAAGGTCGAGGCCCATGCGATCTGGCGCGGAATATTCATCACCATCAAGCTGGTATTCGACGCCTGGCGGATTTCGCCGTTCACCTTGAGCGAAAACGTCAGCTTCGAAGAATCACCGACTTCGTCCACCGTCACCAGCCACGGGCCGAGCACGGCATAAGTATCGATCGATTTGCGGAAGCTGCGGTCCTCCGATCCGCGCACCACCATGTCGAGCGCGATCGCGTAGCCAGCGACATAGTCGAGCGCTTCGGCCTCGGAGACATTGGCGGCGCGCTTGCCGATGACCAGGCCAAGTTCGGCCTCGTGGTCGGTGCGCCGGTCGGGAAAGCGCACCGCGACGCCTTCGGCCGGCCCGACGAGCGCACTGATCGCCTTCAGGAACAGGCCCTGCTCCTCGATCGGCCGCGCGCGGGTCGACGGCGAATAGACCGCGATCTCCTTGTCCTTGTCGGCTTCGAGCCGGTGGGCGTGATAATTCACCGGCGTGCCGATGATTTTCGACGGATTGGCGACCGGACTGAGTAACCGCACAGCGGCAACCGGCACCGGCTTCGCTTGGTCGGCGAGCTTTTCGAGCTTCGGCCGCAGCGTGCCGAGGCGTGCGATCAATGGGTCGCCGAGCGCCAGCGGATAGCGTTGCGCCGGCAGCTCATCGACGATCGCGGTCACATCATGCACCGCGCCGCCGCGGACGATGCCGATGCGATTGTCGTTGTAGCGGCAGAGCCTCATGGCGCCCCTGGGTTGTAGAAGCAAAATACTCGCCCAACCGCCGACTGCAGAGCGAAATTTGCGCTGCCGTTGGTTCCTGCCCACGTTGCCCATACTCGACGAGCCGCGCCACGGCAGATTGACAGCGACCGCTCGATCCATTGACATGACCCGGCGCCAACCGTGCGCGAACGGTCGGGATCATGGCGGGGCACATCGAAACCAAGGAAACGCTGCACGGCTGCAGCATCCACGTGATGCGCGGGGGCAACGGCGCGCCGCTGGTCTATCTCCACGGCTCGGGCGGCGGCGGGATATGGCTGCCCTGGATGGAGGATCTCGCCCGGCAGTTCAGCGTCATCGTGCCTGAGCATCCGGGTTTCGGCCGCTCCGATACGCCCGAATGGCTCGACGGCATCCACGACGTGGCGCTGTTTTATCTCGAGTTTCTCGCTGCCGAAAATCTCACCGGCGTCCATTTGATAGGCGGGTCGCTCGGCGGCTGGATCGCGGCCGAGATGGCGATGCTCGACGCGTCGCGCCTCAAGACTTTGACGCTGATCGGTCCGGCCGGCGTTAATGTTCCCGGCATCCACAAGCCGGACATGTTTCTATGGCCGGCCGACGAGCTGGCCCGACAGCTGTTCCACGACAAGGCGTTGGGCGACGAGGCGGCGACGCGCGCAGTCGATCCCGCCGGCGCTGACGTTCGGATGAAGAACATCTACACGGTCGCGCGCCTCGCCTGGCACCCGCGGTTCTACGACCCGCTGCTGATGAAGTGGCTGAAGCGCGTCAAGCTGCCGACGTTGATCGTCTGGGGGCGCGAAGACCGGATTCTGCCGGTCGCGATCGCGCAAGGTTTCGCCGAGCGCCTACCACAAGCCGAGATCGAAATCGTGCCCGATTGCGGCCATCTGCCGCAGGTCGAGAAGAAGGACATCTTCGTCGAGAGAGTGATGCGCTTCATCGCGGGGAGCGCCCGATGAAATTCTTCTTCTTCCATCTGATGCCGTACGCCTATCTCGACCCCGATTACGACAAGAACTACGTCACCGACTGGCTGCTTTATCCCAACAGCAATTACGACCCCGAGAAAGGCGCCGAGCTTTACAACCGCTATCTGGACGAGATCGAATACGCCGACGCGCTGGGCTTCGACGGCGTCTGCGTCAACGAGCACCACCAGACGGCCTATGGCTTGATGCCGACGCCAGGCGTGCTGGCCGGCGCGTTGTCGCGCCGTACCAAGACCGTCAAGATCGCGGTGCTCGGCCGCGCCCTGCCGCTGCTCAACAATCCGCTCACCGTGGCCGAGGAATACGCCATCCTCGATAACATCACGCGCGGGCGGCTGATCGCAGGCTTCGTGCGCGGCATCGGCGTCGAGTACCACGCCAGCGGCGTCAACCCGACCGAGAGCCACGACCGTTTCCACGAGGCGCACGACCTGATCCTGCGCGCTTGGACCCAACCCGGCCCGTTCCCGTTCGAGGGCAAGTACTATCAGTTCGATTACGTCAACGTCTGGCCGCGGCCCTATCAGCAGCCGCATCCGCCGGTGTGGATCCCGTCGCAAGGCTCGAGCGAGACGATCCGCTGGGCGTCGGCGAAGGAACGCCGTTACGTCTACCTGCAGACCTTCAGCCCGGTGACGGCGCTGTTCCGCTATATGGACATGTATCGCGAGGAAGCACGCAAATCGGGCTACGAAGCATCGCCCAATCAGCTTGGTTGGTCGATCACCACCTATGTCGCCAAGACCGACGAGCAGGCGTTGAAAGAGGCGAAGCCGCATATCGAATTCTTCGTCAACAAATTCCTGCGCATGCCGATGGAGATGCTGCTGCCGCCCGGTTACCTGTCGCTGTCATCGATGAAAGGCGTCATGGCGGCGAAGGCCAGCCTCGGCCGTCGGCGCACAATGGAAGAGCTTATCGAGCAAGGCCAGTTCATCTGCGGCAGCCCAGAAACGGTGCGGCGTCGGCTGACCGAATATCAGGACCGCGCCGGTTTCAACCTGGTCCTGCCGAATCTGCATTTCGGCACCTTGCCCGCCGACCTGACGCGTCGGAACACGGAACTGTTCGCGCGCGAGGTCATGCCGGCGTTGCGCGACCGGCTACCCGCCGGCGGCCACGAAAGGGCCCGCGCCTGACGGCCGCCAGCCATACGGCGCTTGAAACCTGAACCTGTTCAGGTTTGAGTCGGTGCGGCGGCGAGCGTCCGGCAGTGGCGCCGTCCCATCCGGGGAGGAGTCATGCGTAAACACGTCATATCCGCCTTCGTCGCTTCGGTCGGATTGCTTGTCGGATTGGCGGGGGCGCAGGCCGATCCGCTGCCGTTGCGCGTCGGCTGGGTGGCCTGCCCGCCTGAGTTGACGCCGGTGCTGCTGGCGCCGCCCGGCATCGCGAAGCACCTGGGCAAAAGCTATACGTTCGAGCCGGTGCACTTCCAGGGCACGCCGTCGATGATCACCGCGCTCGCGGCAGGTCAGCTCGACATTGCGCCCTTCACCTATCCGACCTTTGGCACGACCATCGAGAACGCCGGCGTCAACGATCTGCGCGTCATCTTCGACGATTTCGAGGACGGCGTTCCCGGTTACTTCACCGAGCCGTACGTGGTGCTGAAGTCGAGCGGCATCGAAAAGGTCGAGGATTTGAAGGGCAAGGTGGTGGCCACCAACGCCATCGGCAGCGGCGTCGACATCGCCATGCGCGCCATGCTGATGAAGCACGGTCTCGAAGACAAACGCGACTACAGCGTCGTCGAGATCGCGTTTCCCAACATGAAGGCGGCGCTGCTCGAGAACAAGGTCACGCTGATCACCGCCACGGTGCTGACCGCCAACGACCCCGAGCTGATGGACAAGGCCAACATCTTGTTCACCGAAAAGGAGGCCGTCGGCGAATCCCAATTCGCGTTGTGGACGGCGCGCGCCAGCTTCATCAAGGCGCACCGCGCCGCGCTCGTCGATTTCATGGAAGACAGCTTGCGCGCCTTGCACTGGTATCTCGATCCCAAGAACCACGATCAGGCGGTCAAGCTCGTCGCCGACTTCACCAAGCGGCCGCCGACGCTTTTTACCGGCTGGCTGCTGACCCATAAGGACCAGTACCGCAATCCCAACGGGCTGCCGAATATCACCGCCTTGCAACGCAACCTCGATACCGCGCAGCAGCTTGGATTCCTCAAATCCAAGCTCGACGCGTCGAAATATCTCGATCTCAGTCTCGTCAAAGAAGCGGCTGCGCGCCTGAAGTAACCGTCACGCGCGTCGTCGCACCGGCCCATCGCCTCGGAAAGGCTCGCATGACCACGCATACCGCCGCCCATCATCTCCTGCAGGGGCTGGTCGATCTCGGCATCGATTATGTGTTCGCCAATCTCGGCACCGATCACGCACCGATCATTGAAGAGCTGGCGCGCTGGGAAAAAACCAACCGTCGGCCGCCTCGCGTGATTCTGTGCCCGCACGAGAACGTCGCCGTCCACATGGCGGGCGGCTACGCGCTCGCCACCGGCAAGGGCCAAGCGGTGCTGGTGCATGTCGATGCCGGCACCGCCAACGCGGCGATGGCGCTGCACAATCTGGCGCGCACGCGCCTGCCGGTTCTGGTCATGGCCGGGCGCGCGCCGTTCACCATCCACGGCGAGCTCACCGGCTCGCGCGACACCTACGTCCACTTCGTCCAGGACCCCTACGACATGGCCAGCATCGTCCGGCCGTACGTCAAATGGGAATACATGCTGCCGTCGGGCGTCGTCGTGAACGAGGTGCTGCGGCGCGCGCACACGATGATGCAAAGCGACCCGCGCGGCCCGGTCTATTTGACGCTGCCGCGCGAGATCCTCGCCGCCGAAATCGACGACGACAAAGTGATGGGCTTTCCGGAGGCCAAATACGGGCCGGTCAAGGCCGGCGGCATCGCGCCCGAAGAAGCCGACGCCATCGCCGCCGAAATTATGGCGGCTGAGAACCCCGTCGCCGCTACGACCTATATTGGCCGCAAGCCCGAGGGCGTCGCCGTGCTTGACGAACTAGCGCGCGAATGCGGCATCCGCGTCTTCGAGAGTTTCCCGGCGACGCTCAACATTCCGCATGACTCACCGTGCTTTGCCGGATTCAACGTCGGCGACGGCATCAAGGACGCCGACCTCGGCCTGCTGCTCGATACCGACGTGCCGTTCATTCCGCTCGATCACCCGCGGGCGCGGACGCTGCGCTGGATCCAGATCGACGTCGATCCGCTGAAGGAGAACATTCCGGTTTGGGGGTTCGCAACCGACCGCCGCTATCAGGCCGACGCCGCCACGGTGCTGCGGCAGGTGCTCGACGCCGTGCGGCGGCGCGCCGACGATCGCTACCGGCAGAAGGTCAGGGCGCGCATTGCGAGCTGGGCGCCGGCGCGCGACGCGCGGGCCAAGCGGCTGGCCGCCGCGGCGGCAAAAACCGGCAGCCGCGACGCCATGACCGTCGAATACGTCGCCGCGATGCTCAACCAGCGACTGACGCACGATGACATCGTGGTGAACGAGGCGGTGCGTAATACCGGGGCAACGCTTAGCCAGATGCCGCGCACCAAGCCGTTGACCTATTTCGCGCACGGCGGCGGCGGTCTCGGCGGCAGCGGCGGCATCGCCCTCGGTGTCAAGTTGGCGCATCCCAACCGGCGCGTCATCCAGGTCGTCGGCGATGGCTCGTTCCATTTCATGAGTCCCGATGCAGTCTATGCGGTGTCGCAGCAATGCAGCCTGCCGATCTTCACCGTGGTGCTCGACAACCGCGGCTGGCAGGCGGTGAAGGCGTCGGTACAGCGCGTCTATCCCAAAGGTGTCGCCGACGAGAGCGGCAAGTTCCAGGCCCAGCTGTCGAATGACAGGCCGGACGAACGCCGGCGATTCGACGAACTGGCGCACGCGTTCGGCGCGCACGGCGAATATGTCGACGAGCCGACGGCGCTCGGGCCAGCGATCGATCGTTGCTTCACCGCGCTCAAGGAGAACCGCTCGGCCGTCCTGACCGCGCGCGTCACGTCGCTGGCGGACGTGCCCGTCGGGTGATCGCACCGGCCGCGCTTTCGCTTGCCGAGATCGGCCGGGCTTTCGACGAGCGCCGCCTGTCGGCGCGCGACCTCGCTGAAGCGGCCATCGCCAATCACGCACGATGGGACGCCAAGCTTCACGCCTATTCGCTGTGGGCGCCGGACATTGCCCGCGCAATGGCCCAGCGTGCCGATGACGCGCTCGCCGCCGGCCACCGGCTCGGCCCGCTGCACGGAATTCCGATCGCGCCCAAGGATCTGTTCGCCGTCGCCGGCATGCCGACCTTTGCCGGCAGCCCGCGCCGCTTGCCGGCGCGCTGGGAACAGGATGGCCCCGTGATTGCGGCGTTGCGCCGCCAAGCGGGAG
Source organism: Alphaproteobacteria bacterium (assembly GCA_028866355.1). GTDB lineage: Bacteria > Pseudomonadota > Alphaproteobacteria > ATCC43930 > CGMCC-115725 > REEB95. The sequence continues at coordinate 3,730 of JAGWIH010000001.1, read as the reverse complement.
TCTTCACCGGCAAGACCCATATGGTCGAGTTCGCCTTCGGCGGAACCGGCGTCAACGCGCATTGGGGCTGCCCGCGCAACCCCTGGGACGGCGTACAAGAGCGCTCGCCCGGCGGCTCGTCGAGCGGCGCCGGGGTTGCGCTGCTCGAAGGCTCAGCCTTGATCGCGCTCGGCACCGACACCGCCGGCTCGGTGCGGATACCGGCGAGCGCCACCGGCACGGTCGGTCTCAAAGTCACGGCGGGCCGCTGGTCGACGGACGGCATCGTGCCGTTGAGCCATACCTTCGATACGCCCGGCGTCCTGGCGCGCAGCGTCGCCGACGCGGCGCTCGCGTACGCCGTCATCGATCCCGGCGCACCGCGCGCGATCGAGCCCGCGAACCTGACCGGCCTCCGCATCGGCATCGACGACGCCATGTGGAGGAATTGCGCGCCCGGTATCGCCGAGACCGCGAAAGCCGCGGTCGATCGCTTGACACGCGCCGGCGCGCGGTTGGTCACCAAGACGGTGCCCGAATTCCCTGCTGCGTTTGCGGTCTTCTGCGACGGTGGCGTGTCGGCGATCGAACTGCGCCGGTTCCTCGACCGCGAGCTGCCGGCGTGGATTACAACCCTCGACCCCATCAACGCGCCGGTGATCGCTCGCGCCGCGGCCATACCCGAGGAAACCTATCGAGGCCGATTGGCGCGGCTGGCGGCGCCAGCAGCGTCCGTCACGGCGACCTTGGCCGATGTCGACGTCATTGCGACCCCGACGCTGGCGGTGACGCCGCCGCTAGTGTCGACGATTCACGACACTGCCAGCCACTGGCTGGCCAACCAAGCCCTCACCCGCAACACCGTGCCGGTCAATTATCTCGGCTTGTGCGCGATCTCGCTGCCTGTCGGCCTCGACGCGGCGCGAATGCCGGTCGGCCTCCAGTTCATTGCCCGACCGCGGCAAGAGGAAGCGTTACTGGCCGCGGCATTGGCGGCGGAGCGCTCGATCGGCACAGCCCGCGACGTGCTCGGCGTGCCGCCGCTGCTCGCCTGATACGAAATCCTACGGGCCGACGCGCCGGCCGGCTTCTTTCACCAGGCTGAGATCGGCGTATTTGCGGACGTCGATCTTTTCCTTGAGCAGGCCAAGCCGCTGTTCGGTATCGAGATTGCGCTGCAAGGCGACCAGATCAGGCACGCCGCTGCGGTCGCGATAATCGTCACCCTTGGTGAAGAGCCACTGCTGAAACAGCGCCGGCGGTCGCTTCATGAAATTGGCGACGATCTGCACCGCCTCATCGTGGTTCTTCGGATCGGTGTACCAACGGATCACGCGGATCGCATCTTCCAAGAAATCGACGATTTGAGCCCGATGCTGCTTGATGAAGCCCTCGCGCGCCGTGAGCATCGTCAGCTGCGTCACGCCCATCGCATCCTTCATCGTGAACAGCGTGCGCGTCTTGGCACGGAGCTCCGGATCGTAAGCGAACGGCGGCACGAAGGTGGCAAGATCGGCCTTACGCGACAGCAGCACCGACTTCATGTTGGGAAAGCTGACCTCGATCACCGTGAAATCGCGCTTGTCTTCAAGACCGTGGCGCAAGGCGATCGCCTTCATGCCGACGTCGACGGCGGTGCCGAGCGCGTTGGTCGCCAATACCTTGCCTTTCAGGTCCTCGATCCGACGGATCGGACTGTCCTTCAGCACCATGAACTCGTTGCTGTAGTAACCGTGCGCACCGTCCTGCACGCCGTCGAAGACGATGCGCAGATCGCGCATGTTGGCGTTCTGAATGGCGGCGCCGACAGCCGAGTAGGCCAGGTCGGCGAGATCGAGATCGCCGGTGCCGAGCGCCTGGAGCTGCTGCGTCGTACCGGCGAAGTGGATGGGCTCGAGCTCATAGGACTTGCCATTGTGGAGCGCGATGCCGGGCTTGGCGAAATAGATCGGCTCGAGTTCGGCCGGCACCACCACCCAGCCGATGCGCAGCTTGAGCGGATCGGCGTGCGCCGGACCCATTGCCGCCAACAACGCCGCGATCAGAAGAACCGTAATGCGTCGCATGGGCCCCCTCCCACTCGCTCGTGGCGCGCTGGCATGACGGACTTGCCGTTCACCTGAATCCCTAGCACAAAAGGGCGCCGAGCGCGCAGGCCCCGTATCCGCGCGCCGTCAGGAGCCCGGCGTGAAGCGCAGCATCGACCGCATCCTCACGACCCACGTCGGCAGCCTGATCCGACCGCCGCGGCTGCTCGAGTTTTTGCGCGCCAAGCAAGATCGCCGGCCTTACGACGAGCGCGCGCATGCGGCGTGTTTGAGGGACTCGGTTGCCGAGGTGGTGCAACAGCAGGCGACGGCCGGAATCGACGTGGTCAGCGACGGCGAGTTCGGCAAGGCAATCAGCTGGTCGCAATACGCGCTCGAGCGGCTCGCCGGGTTCGAGCGCCGACCGTTTGCGGGCGGCAATCCCTGGATGCGCGGCGCCGATCGCGAACGCTTCAAGGGCTTCTATGCCGAGATGGACAGCCGCGATCAGGGCGCGACGATTGCGGAATCCGTCGTCGTCGGGCCCATCCGCTACACCGGCCAGGCGGCGCTGCAGCGTGACATCGACGACTTCAAGGCGGCGCTCGCGGACGTCGACGTGGTCGAGGGATTTTTGCCGGTGGCGGCGCCGTCGAGCGTCGTGCCCGACAAGAAGAACGAATATTACAAGACCGACGACGATTTACAGGCCGCAGTCGCCGAAGCCATGCGCACCGAATACCGCACCATCGTCGACGCCGGTTTGTTGGTGCAGCTCGACGATGCGCGTGCCGCCGTCACCTTCGACCGCATGGTGCCACCCAAGACGTTCCAGGACTATCACCGCTGGCTCGAACGCCAGATCGAGATCATGAACCACGCGCTTAAGGGCATCGACCCGGCGCGCGTGCGTTATCACGTCTGCTGGGGCAGCTGGCCCGGACCGCATGTCACCGACGTGCCGTTGAAGGCAATCGTCAAAACACTGCTCAAAGCGCGTGTCGGCGCGTTCGTCATCGAGGGCGCCAATCCGCGCCATGAACACGAATGGCAGGTCTGGCGCGATGTCGATCTTAAGGACAAGCTTCTGGTGACCGGCGTTATCAGCCACGCGACCAACGTGGTCGAGCATCCCGAGCTGATTGCCGAGCGCATTGTCCGGCTTGCCAAGCTGATCGGCCGCGAGCAGGTGCTCGCCGGCACTGATTGCGGCTTTGCGCAAGGGCCGTTCTACCGCCGCGTCCATCCGGAAATCATGTGGGCGAAGCTCGAAGCGCTGGCCGCCGGCGCGCGGCTGGCGAGCAAAGCCCTGTGGGCACGGCAGGCCAAGGCGCGGGTTAGGCGTCCGGCAACGCGCCGCACGAACAAGCGGCGCGCCGGCGCCCGCCGTTAAGCCAGCGCCGCCTCGACCCAACGGCCGGCCGCCAGCAGCGGCGCCGCGCCGCGCGGCGGCCCGATCAGCTGCACGCCGAGCGGCAGGCCGGCCGGCCCTTTGCCGCAAGGCACCGTGAGGCACGGCACGTGCAACAGCGTCCACAGCCGGTTGAACACCGGATCGCCGGTCGATTCGATGCCTTTCGGGGCTTCGCCCGGCGCCGGCAGCGTGAGCCAGAAATCGCAATCGCCGAACGCCTCGGCAGTGACGCGGCGCGCCGTGTCGAAAATGCCGCGCGCGGCGTTGTAATCGGCGAACGCGATCGCCATACCGTCAGCGACGTTTCGCG
>JAGWIH010000043.1 GCA_028866355.1 Alphaproteobacteria bacterium | reverse complement strand
TGGCTTTCGGCCATACCGCCCATCTCGGCGATGATGTTGTCGAGCCGCTGAAGCTCCTGGTCGTAGCTCTTGATGATATGTTCGGAAACCATGTCTCGTCCGCTCCTCAACCGAAGCGCCCGGTGATGTAGTCTTCGGTCTGCCGCTCCTTCGGATGCGTGAAGATCGTCTCGGTCGTGTCGAACTCGATCAACTGTCCCAGATACATGAACGCCGTGTAGTCCGAGCTGCGGGCCGCCTGTTGCATATTGTGCGTGACGATCACGATGCAATAATCGGATTTGAGATCGGCGATCAGCTCTTCGATGCGCTGCGTCGAGATCGGATCGAGGGCGGAGGCCGGCTCATCCAACAACAGAATCTCGGGCTTCACCGCGATGGCGCGGGCGATGCACAGCCGCTGTTGCTGGCCGCCCGACAATGACAAGCCGCTTTCGCGCAGCTTGTCCTTGACCTCGTCCCATAATGCCGCGCGCTTGAGCGCCTCTTCGACACGTTCGTCGAGCGCGCGCGCACCCGGCCGCTCGTAGAGCCGGATGCCGAAGGCGACGTTGTCGTAGATCGACATTGGAAACGGCGTCGGCTTCTGGAACACCATGCCGATGCGCGCGCGCAGCAGGTTCAGGTCTTGGCGGGGATCGAGGATGTCCTGGCCGTCAACCAGCACTTCGCCGGTCGCGCGCTGATCGGGATAAAGCTCGTAGATGCGATTGAGCACCCGCAGCAGCGTCGACTTGCCGCAACCCGACGGGCCGATGAAGGCGGTGACGCGTTTGTCGTGCAGCGTCAGGTTGATGCCTTTGAGCGCCTCGTAAGCCTTGTAATAGAAGCGCAGGTCCTTGATCTGGACCTTGGGCTGCGCTTGATCCTTGGCCTCGGCGGTCGGGGTCGCGTTGGGCGAGTCCATGGCGGGCATTTGTATCAGATGGTGGCGCGGCCGGCTGGGGCTTTCGATGGGCTGGATTTCGTAGGTCATTTGCCGAAGCTGCTCCAATTGGCAACCATCCGCGCGACGATGTTCAGTGCGAGGATCACGAGGGTGATGAGCAATGCGCCGCCCCAAGCCAAGAGCTGCCAATCCGCATAGGGACTGAGCGCGAACTGGAAGATGACCACCGGCAGATTGGCCATCGGCGCATTCATGTTGGCGCTCCAGAAATTGTTGCCGAAGGCGGTGAACAGCAGCGGCGCCGTTTCGCCCGCGATCCGCGCGATCGCCAGCATCACGCCGGTCAGCATGCCCTGCATCGCGGCGCGATAGACCACCATGACGATGACCTTCCACTGCGGCGCGCCCAATGCCACCGCCGCCTCACGCAGGCCCCCGGGCACCAGCGTCAGCATGTTCTCCGTGGTGCGCACCACCACCGGCACGAAGATGATGGCGAGCGCCGCAGAACCGGCCCAAGCCGAGAAATGGCCCATACGGACGACCATCACTCCGTAAACGAACAGGCCAATGACGATCGACGGCGCCGACAGCAGGATGTCGTTGATGAAACGCACCGCCTGGGCCAGGTGTGAGCCGCGGGCGAATTCGGCGAGGTAGGTGCCCGTCAGGATGCCGATCGGCACGCCGACCGCCGTCCCCACCAGGGTCATCATGAAGCTGCCGTAGAAGGCATTGAGCAGGCCGCCGACATTGCCAGGCGCGGGCGTGTTCTTCGTGAAGAAATTGGCGGAAAAGGCCGGCAGGCCGTGACGCAGGAGCGACCACAGGATGAGGAACAACACCAGCAAGCCGGTTGCGGTCGCCAGCAGCGACAGCGACATGATGGTGAAGTTGGCCGCACGGCGGCGCGCGTAAATACTGATCACGCGGCCTCCTTTGCCGACAAGCGCCACAGCATGAAGTTGGCGATCGCCAGGACGATCAAGGTGATGACGAAGAGGATGAGTCCGAGGGCGATCAGAGACGAGGTGTAAGTGTCGCTGACCGCCTCGGTGAATTCGTTGGCGAGCGTCGCCGAGATCGTCGTGCCCGGCGCCAGCAGCGACGCCCGGATGTGATGGGCGTTACCGATGACGAAGGTCACCGCCATGGTCTCGCCCAGCGCGCGGCCAAGGCCCAGCATCACGCCGCCAACGATGCCGACGCGCGAATGCGGAATGACAATGGCCCGTACCACCTCGGCGGTGGTCGCGCCCATGCCGTAGGCGCTTTCGCGCAGCATCGCCGGCACGGTCATGAAGACGTCGCGGATCACGGCGGCGATGAACGGCAGCACCATCACCGCGAGGATCATGCCGGCCGTCAACATGCCCAGGCCGTAGGGCGGGCCCTGGAATAGCGCGCCGACGATCGGAATGTTGCCGATTGTGTCGATCAGGAACGGTTGCAGCGTCGTTTGCAACACGGGCGCCACTACGAGCAAACCCCAGACGCCGTAGATGATGCTGGGGATCGCCGCCAGCAGCTCGATCAGCATGCCGAGCGGCCGGCGCAGCACGGGCGGGCAAAGCTCGGTCAGGAAGATGGCGATGCCGAAGGCCACCGGCACCGCCAGCAGCATGGCGATCAGCGCGCTCAGGACCGTGCCGTAGATCGCCGGTAACGCGCCAAAATTGTCTTTGACGGGATTCCACGCGTCGCTGACAAGGAAGCCGAAGAAACCGAATTTGCGGAAGGCGGGCATCGCGCCTGCCGCCAGCGATAGAATGACCCCGGCGAGCAACACCAGGACGCCGATCGCGAACGTCTGGGTCAGGCCACGGAAAACTGTGTCGCCCAGGCGTTGGCGCCGCATGGCGTGGGGCGCGAGCCCCGCAGCGGCAACTGCCGGCGGGCCGTGCAAACGAGCCTCCACGCTGTTCCCCGTCTTTCCAATTCTTTCCGTGCGACAGGGTTACGCGCCTTCCATTGCGCTTTTATGACAGTCGCCGGGAATTGCTGGAGATCGATTTAAGCCGCTGTTCCGGCTGGTATTTTTTGATTGGTCGCGACCGGCAGATACACTGTGAAAACCGAGCCCTGGCCAAGCTCGCTGTCGATCTCGAAAGCGCCGCGGTGGTGGCCGACAATATGCTTAACGATGGCGAGACCGAGGCCGGTTCCGCCCAACGCCCGCGACCGTGCCGCATCCACCCGATAGAAGCGTTCGGTCAGCCGTGGAATGTGCTCGTGCGCGATGCCGGCGCCGTGGTCGCGTACGGCGACCGCGACCCCGCCGCGGTCGCCGGGTCGCGCGCCGCTCAGCGCCCGGGTCGAGGGCCGCGCCACGATTTCGATGGTCGTACCCTGATCGCCGTATTTGAGCGCGTTGTCGAACAGGTTCTGGAACACCTGCACCAGCTCGTCGGGGTCGCCGGCGACCGGCGGCAGATCGGGCGCAATGTCGAAGACGAACCGCATGCTGCGTGCCTTGGCGCGCGGTTCCAGCGGGTCGGCCGCTTGGCGCAACGTGTTTTCGATGCGCACCGCCTCGGTCGGCGCCCGGTGCTCGTTCATCTCGATGCGCGACAGCGACAGCAGATCCTCGACCAGTCGCGTCATCCGCGCGCCCTGTTCGGCCATGATTCCGAGAAAGCGGTCGCGCGCCGCCGTATCCTCGCGCGCCGGGCCGCGCAGCGTTTCGATGAAGCCGACCAGGGTGGCCAGGGGCGTGCGCAGCTCATGGCTGGCGTTGGCGACGAAGTCGGCGCGCAGCCGCTCGGCGCGTTTCAACTCGGTGAGATCGTGCAGCACCAAGACCGCGGCGGCGCCTTCGGCCTCGGGTATCAGTCGCGCCACCACCGCCCGCAAATGCCGCTCGACCGGGCTGGTCAGCTCGAATTCGACGGTGCGCGCCGTCTCGCTCTTCAGGACCTGGTCGGTCGCCGCCAGCACCGCCGGATGACGCAGCACGCCGGCGAGATCGCGGCCCTCGATGTGTTCGCCGAAGAGGATCGTGGCCGCCGTATTGGCCCGCACCACGCGACGGTTGGCGTCGAGCAGCAGCAGCGGCTCCGGCAAGGTTGCCAGCACCGAGCGCGCCGATTTCAGCGCGCTATCGCGCGCCTTGATTTCGCCGCGCATGCTCCGCGCCCACCGGCCGAGCGCCAGCCACAGATCCCGCACGGACGGGCTCAGGCTCTGGACTTCCGGCGCAGGCTCGTTCGCTGCCATGCGGTCGAGCGCGCGGCGCACACCGGCGACGCCACCGACCAGCGGCGCGAGAAGTAACGTGATGCCGACGTAAACTGCCGCGGCGGCGATCAGCGCCGGTCCCGGCGCCAGCCAATCGCCCAGCACGAGAACCGCTAGCACGGCGAACGGGGGTAACGCCGTCACCAAGCCGCCCAGCAGCACCCGCGCCGGCGTATTCATCGTCCCGCTCCCAGTCGGATCGCCCGCATGTTGGCTAGTGTAGCCTCTCTCTGGTGCCAGCGGCAGTTGTCTGCGGCCACGGTGCCCCGCCGGTTTGCCGCGCGCGGCCTAGGTGCTAGCTTGCGCGCATGAGTCCGAAAACCCAGACCAGCGAAGTCGCCCGCGAGTCGCCGGCACCGGCCGCGCGCCCGACGGCGCCGGTCAGTTTGGCGGCCGATGCGACGCCGCTGATGGCGCAGTATCTCGACATCAAGCGGGCCCATCCCGACTGCTTGTTGTTCTATCGGATGGGCGATTTCTACGAACTGTTTTTCGATGACGCGGTCCAGGCGGCGCGCGCGCTCGACATCACGCTGACCAAACGCGGCAAGCACGACGGCGACGATATTCCGATGTGTGGGGTGCCGGTGCACGCCGCCGAGGCGTACCTCGCGCGCCTCATCCGCCAAGGCTTCCGCGTCGCCGTTTGCGAGCAGATGGAGGACCCGGCCGAAGCCAAAAAACGCGGCGGCAAGGCCGTGGTGAAGCGCGCCGTCATTCGCATCGTCACGCCCGGCACGCTGACCGAGGACAATCTCCTCGATGCGCGGCGCAACAACTTCCTCGCCGCGCTCGCCGAAGCGCAGGGCGAGCTGGCGCTCGCCTGGCTCGATCTCTCGACCGGCGATTTTGCACTACAGACGGTGGCTGAGCGCGATCTCGGCGCGGCTTTGGCGCGGCTCGCGCCGGGCGAAATCCTGTTGCCGGAGCGATTGGTGCAGCGGCCGGCATTATTCGAGTTGCTCGGCGACTGGAAGTCGGCGCTGACGCCGCTGCCCAATCCACGTTTCGATTCCGACAACGGCCGCAAACGGCTCGAGGCGCTTTATGGTGTCGCGGCGCTTGATGCTTTTGGCAGCTTCACGCGCGCCGCGGTTGCCGCCGCCGGCGCCTTGGTCGATTACGTCGCGTTGACGCAGCAAGGCAAGCTGCCGGCGTTGCCGCCGCCGCGTCAGGTCGCCGGCGGTGCCTTCATGGCGATCGATCCGGCAACCCGCCGTAATCTCGAATTGTCCGAAACGCTCACCGGCGAGCGCAAGGGCAGCCTGCTGGCGGCGCTCGACCGCACCGCCACGGGCGCGGGCGCGCGGCTATTGGCCGAGCATCTGGCGGCGCCGTTGACCGACCGGGCGGCAATCGAGGCGCGCCTCGATGCGGCGGCGTTGTTTCATGCCGACGAGCGGCTGCGCGACGACGTCCGCGCCATCCTCCGCCGCTGCGGCGACCTGGCGCGTGCCATGGCCCGGCTCGGGCTCGGCCGCGGCGGTCCGCGCGATCTTGCCTGCCTGCGCGATACGCTCGGTGAGAGCGCGACACTGCGCGCGCGCCTCAATGGTGTCACGCCGGCGTTGGTTGCCGCCGCCGCGCGCGATCTGGGCGAACATGCGACCTTCGTTGCCCGCCTGACACGCGCCCTGGCCGCCGACCTGCCGCTCGCCGCACGCGATGGCGGCTTCATCGCCGAAGGTTATGCCGCCGATCTCGATGCGCTGCGTCGGCTCCGCGACGATGGCAAGCGGCTCATCGTCGAGCTTCAGGCACGCTACGCCGGCGAAACCGGCATCGCCTCGCTCAAGATCCGGTTCAACAACGTCTTGGGATATCACATCGACGTCACACCGGCGCAGGCCGGCAAGCTGGGATCGCAGTTCATTCACCGCCAGACGCTGGCGTCGTCGATGCGGTATGCAACGACCGAGCTCGGGGAACTTGAAAGCAAGATTGCCTCGGCGGCCGACAAGGCCCTGGCGCTGGAGCTCAAGCTTTTCGACGATCTAGTGGGCGAGGCGCGCGCCCGCGCCGAAATGATCCAACGCGCGGCATCGGCCCTTGCGGCACTCGATGTTGCGGCATCCCATGCCCAACTTGCCGCCGAACGCGATTATTGCCGACCGGTCATCACCGAGGACACCGCGTTCACGGTCACGGGCGGCCGGCATCCGGTGGTCGAACTTGCGCTCAAGACCGCCGGTCAGCCGTTTGTCGCCAACGACTGCGATTTGAAGCCAGGCCAGCGGCTGTGGCTGTTGACCGGCCCCAACATGGCGGGCAAGAGCACCTTCCTGCGCCAGAATGCGTTGATCGCGGTGATGGCGCAGATGGGCGGTTACGTGCCGGCGGCCGCGGCGACGCTCGGCATCGTCGACCGGCTGTTCTCGCGGGTCGGCGCCGCCGACGATCTGGCGCGCGGCCGCTCGACCTTCATGGTCGAGATGGTCGAGACCGCCGCGATTCTCAACCAGGCGACGGCGCGCTCGCTGGTCATCCTGGACGAGATCGGCCGCGGCACCGCGACATTCGACGGGCTGTCGATCGCCTGGGCGACACTCGAGCATCTGCACGACCTCAACCGCTGTCGCGCGCTGTTCGCGACGCACTATCACGAGCTGACCGCCTTGGCGTCGAAGCTCGCCGAGCTGTCCTGTCGCACGATGCGGGTCAAGGAATGGCAGGGCGAGGTCGTGTTCTTGCACGAGGTGGCGCCGGGCGCCGCCGATCGCTCGTACGGCATCCACGTCGCGAAACTTGCGGGCTTGCCGCCATCGGTGCTGGCGCGTGCCGAAGCGGTGCTCGCCACGCTGGAGAAGGGCGAGCAACGCGGCCAGCTCGCGAAGCTCGCCGACGATCTGCCGCTGTTCAATGCCGCCGCACCCACGGCGCCGGCGGTTGGTCCGTCGCCCGTCGATGCCCTGCTCGATAGCTTGCGTCCCGACGAACTCGCGCCCAAGGACGCGCTCGAATTCCTCTATAAGCTCAAGGGCTTGCTCGACAGTCGCGGCTGAATTTCGCAGCCGCCCGGCGCGACAGAACGGCGCCGTCCGTGTAAACTGGCGCCATGCACGCCATCAACCGGCCGCGCGCGGTGGTCGATCGCCGCAGCCTGCTGGCGCGGCTCGACGAACTCGCCGAAAACGGCACGCCGAACCAGCCGCAACTGGTTGCCTTCCTCAAGGAGGCGCTGGCCGCCGGCCGCGCCGAGATTCGTCAACGCTTCGACACCGACGGTTCGGGCACCGACGCGGCGCACGCGCTCTGCTTCCTGATGGATCAGCTGATCCGCGTGCTCTACGACTTCACCGTCGGCCACGTCTATCGCGCCGCGAACCCGACCGAAGGCGAACGCATGGCGCTGGTCGCGGTCGGCGGCTACGGCCGCGGCGAACTCGCGCCGTTTTCCGACGTCGATCTGCTGTTCCTGCTGCCCTACAAGGCGACGCCGCATACCGAGCAGGTCGTCGAGTACATGCTCTACGTGCTCTGGGACCTGGGATTGAAAGTCGGCCAATCGACGCGTTCGATCAACGAGACCATCGCTCAGGCCAAGGCCGACCTCACGATCCGCACCGCAATTCTCGAAGCGCGCTACATCTGGGGCGAGCAGACGATCTTCGACGCGATGAAGGCGGCGTTCGACGCCGAGATCGTCAAGGGCAACGCCGCGCCATACGTCAAGGACAAGCTCGCCGAGCGCAACGAGCGCCATCAGCGGCTCGGCGATTCACGCTACCTGGTTGAGCCCAACGTCAAGGAGGGCAAGGGCGGCCTGCGCGATCTGCATACGCTGTTCTGGATCGCCAAGTTCGCCTATCGCGTCGACGACGTCTCGAAGCTGGTCGAGCTCAAGGTGTTCTCCGACGACGAAGCGGCGCGCTTCGCCCGGGCGCAGAATTTCCTTTGGACGGTGCGCGTCCACCTGCATTTCCTCGCCGGCCGCGCCGAAGACCGGCTGACCTTCGAGCATCAGGCCGAGATCGGCCGCCTGATGGGTTACACCGATCATGCCGGCACGCGCGGCGTCGAACGCTTCATGAAACATTATTTTCTCGTCGCCAAGGATGTCGGCGATCTGACGCGCATCATTTGCGCTGTGCTTGAATCCGAGCACAAAGCGCGGCCGTTGCTGGCGTGGCGGCCGTGGGGCGGCGCCAAGACGCTCGACGGCTTTGTCGTCGAAGGCGGCCGCGTCGACGTCGACGGCGAGGATGCGTTCCGCCGCGATCGGGTCGATCTGTTGCGCCTCTTCCATGTCGCCGAGGAACACGAGCTCGACATCCATCCGCACGCCCTGCGGCTGATCACGCACAATCTGCGGCTGATCGACAACAATTTGCGCGCCGATCCGGAAGCCAACCGGCTGTTCATGGAGATTTTGACTTCGCGCAAGGACCCCGAGGTCGCGCTGCGTCGCCTCAACGAGGCCGGCGTCTTCGGCCGTTTCGTGCCGGATTTCGGCCGTGTCGTGGCACAAATGCAGTACGACATGTATCACATCTACACCGTCGACGAGCACACCATCTTCGCCATCGGCATCCTGGCGAAAATCGAGAAAGGCCTGCTGGCGGACGAGCTGCCGCTCTCGACCGCGCTGATGCCGACGATCGACGCCGGCTCGCGCCGCGCGCTCTATCTCGCGGTGCTGTGCCACGACATCGCCAAGGGCCGCGGCGGCGACCATTCGGTTTTGGGCGAGGAGGTGGCGCAAAAGCTCGGTCCGCGGCTGGGTTTGTCGGCCGAGGAAACCGAGACCGTCGCCTGGCTGGTGCGCTGGCATCTGCTGATGAGCGCGACCGCCTTCAAGCTCGACGTCGACGATCCGAAGACGATCTCGGATTTCGTCGAGCGCGTGCAGTCGCCCGAGCGGCTCAAACTGTTGCTGGTGCTGACGACGGTCGATATCCGCGCCGTCGGACCCAAGGTGTGGAACGGCTGGAAAGCGACGTTGCTGCGCGAACTTTATAGCCGCGCCGCGGAGCTGATGGCCGGCGGGCTCGTCGACGAGGCGCGCGGTCAACGTATCGCCGCGGCGCAGGCGGCGGTCAAGCAGCTGCTCGGCGACTTCACGCCCGAGGAAATCGACAGCTTCATCGCCAAGGGCTATCCGTTCTATTGGTTGTCGTTCGAGCCCGAAACCATGGCACGGCACGCGCGCCTCATCCGCGCCGCCGAGCGCGACAACAAGCTGCTCACGATCGAAACGCGGGTCGATCCCGATCGCGCGGTCACCGAAGTCACGCTCTACACCGCCGACCACGCCGGCCTGTTTTCGCGCATCGCCGGCGCCCTGGCGATTGCCGGCGCCAACATCGTCGATGCCAAGATTCTCACCATGCAGAACGGCATGGCGCTCGACACCTTCACGGTGCAGGACCAGGCCGGCGGCGCCTTCGACCAGCCGGAGCGCCTCGCGCGGCTGTCGGCCACGCTCGAAGGCGTGCTGTCGGGCGCGATCAAGGCGCATGTGGAACTCGCGCGGCCGCAGCCGATCCCGGCGCGGACGCGCACGCTGGCGGTGCCGCCGCGCGTCATCGTCAACAACAATGCAAGCCGTGCCCACACCGTCATCGAAGTGAACGGCCGCGACCGGCCGGGCCTGCTGTTCCAGGTGACGCGCGCGCTGACGGCGCTCAACCTGCAGATCTCGAGCGCCAAGATCTCGACTTACGGCGAAAAGGTGGTCGACGTCTTCTACGTGAAGGATCTTTTCGGCCACAAGATCGAGGACGAGACGCGGCTCAAGACCGTTCGCGAAGGCCTGCTCGGCGCGCTCGCCGAGGAGCCGGCGCAGAACCCGACGGTCGCCGCCGAATAGCGCGGCTCAGGCCGCGGCGCGGTGGAAGTCGATCGTCGGCGCCAGGGCGATGATCGCGGTCGCGGCGATCGCCGCGGGCACGAAGGCGAAACCCGGCCAGCCGCTCGCGTCCCAAGCAAAGCCGGCGAGAATCGGAAATACGACCGCCGTCGGATAGGAGATGGTGAACATCGCGGCGATGACGCGATGCACGTCCTCGGGTCGCGCCAAGAGCGGCGGCAAGGCCAGCATCAACACCAGAATCGACGAATTGGCGCCGCCGAGCACGCCCGACCACACGACGACCCACGGACCGGACATGAAGGCGAGGCCGACCGCGCTCGCCAGCACCAGCGACGCCAGCACGATATAAGCGGCGTGCCGCCGCACCAGCTTCTCGGCCAGCGCCAGCATGGCGAACGACAGCGGCAGCTGGCAGAAATTGAGCGAGGTCAGCGCGGCGCTGATCCAGCGTCCGTCGCCGGTGGCGCGCAGGTAGTCGGGCAGGAACGTGTTGGTGGCGAAGTACGCGGTGTTGGTGCCGCCCAGCATGAAGGCGAGGCGCCAGATCAGCGGATTCTTCCAGTCGGGCCACCAGCGCCGCCGTTCGCCCACGCGCGGATGCACGTCGCGCGGCGCCAGCACCAGGACGAGCAAACCGGTCAACAGCACCGGCACGCTCCAGACGACGAAGCTCCAGCGCCAGCTGCCGACCAGCGGCAGCACGAACGGCAGCGTCAACGCGACCGGCAACGTCTCGCCGATCAGCAAGCCATTGGTATAGACCGCGGTGGCGAAACCGATGCGGTCCGGGCACCAGGCGCGCACCAGCGGCGGCAACGCCGGCTGCATGATGGCGACGCCGGCGCTCATTGCGACGGTGGAAAGATAGAGTGTGGCGACGCTGTCGGCGGCGCCGCGCGCGGCCGAAGCAAGCGCCGCCAGCACCAACCCTCCGACGAGCGTCGGTACCGCGCCGGTCCGCGCGATCAGGAGCGAGCCCGGCACCGCGGCGAAGGCGAACAGCAGCGACGGCAACGC
>JAGWIH010000349.1 GCA_028866355.1 Alphaproteobacteria bacterium | reverse complement strand
GATTTTGTGACAGCGGCCGGCGTGGACAGCGGTGATGCCCGTGAATAGATTGCCGCCATGCCCGCTGCCGTGACCGCGTTGCGCCTGTCGATTGTCGGACGCGTCCAGGGCGTGGGCTTTCGCGCCTGGACCGTGGACGAGGCGATGCGGCGCAATCTGCGCGGCTGGGTGCGCAATCGCCGCGACGGCAGCGTCGAAGCGCTGATCATCGGCCAACCGGACGCGATCGCCGCGATGGTGACCGCCTGCCGCCGCGGCCCGCCCATGTCCCATGTCGACGCGGTGCACCAAGACACGACCGACGACGACGGTTCGGCCGGCTTCTTCGAACGCGCGACCGATTGAGCCATGGCGCGGGGGAACGCAGCGCTCAGCCTGTTGCCGACGCGGCGGCTCGGCCCGCTGTTCTGGGCGTTGTTCGCCGGCGCGATGAACGACAATCTGCTGAAGAACGCCTATGTGATCCTAGTCGCCTATCGCGAGGCGCAATCGGGCCAGGCGACTGAGATCATCGTCACCGTCGCCACGGCGGTTTTCATCCTGCCGTATTTTCTGTTCTCGGCGCTCGCCGGCGAAATCGCCGACAAATTCGAGAAATCATGGCTGCTGCGGCAGACCAAGCTGGCCGAGATCGGTGTCGTCACGCTGGGCGCGCTGTCGCTGCTCGGCGACAACATCTACTTCCAACTCGGCGTGCTGTTCCTGCTCGGCGTGCAAGCGACGGTCTTCGGACCGGTGAAATACGCGGTGCTGCCGGAGCTGATGCCCGAAAGCGAGCTGCTGGCGGCGAACGCCCTGGTCGATGCCGGCACGTTTCTCGCCATCCTGGTCGGCACCATCGTCGGCGGATTGCTGATCCTGGTGCCCGGCGGCCGCTTTGCGACGGGCGGCGCGCTGCTGGCGCTGGCGCTCTTCGGCTATGCCGCGAGCTGGCTCATCCCGGCGACCGGCAAGGCGCTTGGCACCGTACGTCTGCGCGTCAATATCCTGGCATCGAGCTGGCAGGTCGCCGGCCAGGCGCGCGAACGTCCGGAGGTGTGGCGCGCCGTGCTGGGCATTTCGTGGTTCTGGCTGGTCGGCGCCGCGCTGATTTCGCAATTCCCCAACTACGCCAAGGAATATCTCGGCGCCGACAACCACGTGGTGACGTTGTTCCTGGCGCTCAATTCGATCGGCGTCGGCTGCGGCTCGCTTGCCGCCAATCGTATCCTGCGCGGCGCGATCAGCGCACGGCTGGTGCCGTGGAGCGCGTTGGCGATGGGGATTTTCACCTTCGACATGTGGCTGGCCAGCCCGGAGCCGCATACAGCAATCCATTTGACCGGCATCACCGCCTTCCTGGCCAGCCCGGGCAACTGGCGGATCATCGGCGATCTCGTCGGCATCGCGCTGTCGGCCGGAATCTTCGCCGTGCCGCTTTATGCCATCATGCAGGCCCGCAGCGCCGAAAGCGAACGCGCGCGCGTCGTCGCCGGCAACAACATCCTCAATGCGCTGTTCATCGTCGCCGCCGGCGGTGGCTCGGCGCTCATGCTGAAGCTCGGCAGCGGCGTGCCGGCGATCTTTCTGGTGCTAGGCGTCGCCAATGCGGCCCTGGCGGCCGCGTTGGCACTCAGGCGGCCGGCGCTTCTTCGGCTTCGGTCTCGCTCGCGCTGACCACCGGGCCCGAATCCAGGCCCTTGGCCGCAACGTCGCGATCGACCAGCTCGATGACGGCCATCGCGGCAGCGTCGCCGTGGCGGAAACCAGCCTTGAGGATGCGGCAATAGCCGCCGGCGCGCGTCTTGTAGCGCTCAGCCAGCGTCGTCATCACTTTGTCGGCGATCTTAGCGTCCTGCAAGGCGGCCAAGACCTGGCGCCGCGCATGCAATCCGCCGCGCTTGCCGAGGGTGATGAGCTTCTCGACCACCGGACGCAAATCCTTCGCCTTGGGCAGCGTGGTGGTGATCTGCTCGTGCTTCAGCAGCGCGTGGGCCATATTGTCGAACATGGCCTTGCGGTGGGCGGACTTGCGGCTGAAGCTGCGGCCGCGGAGACGATGGCGCATGGTCAGTACGGCTCCTCGAGGCGCTTCGCCAGTTCCTCGATG